>NZ_JBRJXU010000169.1:0-81626 GCF_057467645.1 Zarconia sp. | reverse complement strand
GGGATGAAGTACTTTGCTCCCCAGCAACCAGATGTAGCCAGTGCGATCGCTTCGCTCATCAAGAGGCTTGCCAACCGCCCGAATCTCACCCAGAGTCGGCATCCCGTCGACGTCGCGGTCGCAAAACTGACGTTAACTAGAGTTGATGTTTGTAGATACATAGGAAGTTTTCTAGATGGGTAGCACCTAAGATTTGAAGCTTTTTTGGAAATGCATCGAGTAGAGCGACCTCTCCCTCAATTCCCAATTTTCTAGCTCCAGCAGCCGTTCCTGCATGTAAATAAATAACAACTGGCTTTAGGTTCAACCATGCACCCAAACGTCGCGCAACATCATATGCGGTTGTGGCTCCTAAACCTTTAACGCGCGTTGTAACGAACTGCACCCAATTATGTAACTCTTGGAAATTTTGGAAGTCTTCCGGTTGCATTTTGTCGGCTAATGCAACCTCTAATCCCTCAGATAACTAAAGTGGGGAAGAAGATAACGTCTTGATGGGGTTCTAGATCTGAATCCGATGAGTTCGCTTTTTCGATCTCTGAATGCTTATAAAAACTTAACAACCAGAAAATCAGGGGTTTTTCTTGAGGATATCGGATTTTATTTTCCTAGAAAATTCTATTTGGAGATTGAATTTATCCCGATCTAGATGAATCCTATTCAAATTTATTGTTCCACTCTCTAATTCTTTTTTTATCGAAAAATCTAAAATTCTCCGGAGTCGAAACTGAGTGAGATGGAGAAGAGAATATCAAATCCGCACTCGTTCCACTTTTTGAATCGGAGTGAATCACCGTTACAAGACCTGCGGATTATTTTAATTTGTGGATAGAATGTGGAGCGATCGAAAATTTTGCATCTGAGATAGCGTAATCGATCGAAGTTTAAATTTTATCTTTCTCGATCGCGCTCGATCTGCGATGGGAATGTAATCGGAATGATTCACTTCAGCGAGACTCAGTGAATTTTATAACGCAAACGATTACATCTAAAATCTGGCTGTCGTCACTAGTTTCAGGATTCCCTGGAGGGTATCTCGCGGCTACAAATTTTCGCTGCGAGAGCATCTGAAGTCCATGGGTTGAGCTTACCCATGGTGCGAAATTTTCGATCAAGCGATCGCCCCTGAAAATCCGAAAACCCTTGTTCGTTCTCGATTTGATTTAGGAGTAGTTTAATGAAACAGTGGTTTGCTAAACAACCTCAAAAGTCCCCGGCGAAAAATACAGTTTCCTCAGTTTTATCCCTGGGAATTGCTCTTCTGGGACTCTTCCCTGGAATGCCCGCGAAAGCCATAGACTTTACCCTCCCCGACGATGCCAATGTTGTCGCCAAATGGAACCAAGCCACCCTAGAGGCGATCGGCGATACGGGAATGGCCCCCACCACCGCTTCCCGCGCCCTGGCGATCGTCCACGACAGCATCTTTGAAGCTTGGGCTGCATACGATCCCGTGGCGATCGGACCTCAGCTTGGCGACGAGTTGCAAGTTCCCCTCGATCGCATCACCCAGGAAAACAAACGGGAAGCCGTGAGTTATGCCGCCTATCATGCATTGGTGGATTTATTCCCCTCCCAGGTGGGTAACTTCAATGATTTGATGGACGACTTGGGTTACGATGCAAGTTTCAACACCACCAACCGACAGACGGAAGCCGGTATCGGTCGCCTCAGTGCCCGCAGCGTCTTGGATTTCCGCCACGATGATGGTGCGAACCAAATCGAGGACTATCAGGATACGACGGGATATCGACCCATTAATACCCACAATCAGATCGTCAATCCCAACCTGTGGCAGGCCTTGAAGGTGAAAGAAGAAGAAGGCGAGCAAGTCTTCATTACCCCCCAGTGGGGTCGCGTCACCCCCTTTGCCCTCGCTTCGGGAGATGAATTTTTACCGCCGCCACCTCCCGCTTTCGGCAGTCCGGAGTATCTCGACGACACCCTAGAAGTCATCAAATACAACGCCGAACTCGACGATCGCGGTAAGGTTCTGGCTGAGTACTGGGCAGATGGCCCGGGAACGGTGCAGCCGGCCGGACACTGGCATCTCTTCGCCCAATATGTTTCCGATCGCGACGGACATACTTTAGATGACGATGCCAAAATGTTCTTCATCCTGGGTAATGCAACCCTTGATGCCGGTATCTCCGCCTGGTACGCCAAAGTCTACTACAACTACGTCCGTCCGATTACCGCCATTCGCTATCTCGCCGAAAATGGGATACTTCCCGAAGACCATCCCTACGTCCGGGAGAATCCCCAAACGGGAGAATTAGAAATCCTCTCCTGGGCCGGTCCCGATTTGGGTCAGCAGTGGGTAACGGGTTCGGAATGGATACCCTACCAAAAAATTTCCTTCGTGTCTCCCGCCTTTGCGGAATACGTTTCTGGCCACAGTACCTTTAGTACTGCCGCAGCAGAAGTCCTCAAACGCTATACCGGCAGCGACAACTTCGGTGCCCGACACACCCAACAACCCCGGACTTCTACCTATGAAAGCAGCACTCCCCAACAGTCGGTGGTGTTGTCTTGGCCGACCTTTAGCGATGCGGCGAACGAGTCGGGGATTTCTCGACTCTACGGTGGGATTCACTTCCAGCCGGGGGACTTGAACGGCCGCACCATGGGACGCTTGGTGGGCGATCGAGTTTGGGATCGCGCTCAATACTACATTAACGGCGGTCTGTAAGTGGAGTAAGGGTCAACGACCGTTGACCCCTACAAGTAGGATGGGTAATGGCAGCGATTTTGACCTTGGCGCAACCGCCCCCAAAGAGCTAGGAGACGCGCGCGCGAACGCATTCGTTCTAGATGTCGATCGAATATCTGCCATTACCACATTTGCTAGCTTTAAGCAAAATGTAAGCATTCAGATATCAGCCGTCAGCGATCGGCTTCCAACGTCGACGGCTGAATGCTTACACAGAGTTAAAAGGCGATCGAAACATTATGCATCTGTATTACGATTTTTTTAGGTTTCAACTTTTCAGATAAGCCGCAACCCCTCACAATCTAATCTATCAATATTTTGTATATTCTTGATGATATAACCTTTTTAGTTAAATTTATTTGAAGACCGAGTGTGGGGTTTGTACTCGGTTTATTTCGGTCGATAAAATATCCTATTTATCGACTGATTTTGGTAAAAAATATAATTTTATTCATAAAATTATTGCCCAAAAAATAATTTTATTTTTTCCCGGATTTATCAAAAAAATATCGAATAGAAAAATATAACGTCGGTCATCTCGATCGGCACAACTAAAACCCAGTTCCTTCAAGAACGGGCTAGAAACAAAGTGGAGTTACATAATGCAGAAAACTGAAAAAACACAACTCTTCGTCGAACTGAATGAAAAAGAAGCTGAAACCGTCAATGGTGCTTCCTGCTACGACTACTATTATCCTCAGTACAATTCTTACCAAGATTGTGGCTACGGATACAGTCAAACCAGCTACGGCTCTGGATACGGTTACAGCAAAACCAGCTACGGCTACGGTTACAACTACGGATGCTACTAAGGGCTAATTTTTCGCTCTTTTGACCGATGACTCAGTCTGAGTTGTAAGTCATCCCACATATTCAATCATATCCCCCGTCGCGATTGCTTTTGCCCAATTATTTACGGAAAGGTAATGGCATCAACGGGGGATTTTTTGATTGTAGCTATATTTAATAAATTGCATTCAAAATATGATTTAATTTAAACGATTTAACTATCAAAAAAATCTTCCAATCGACAGATATGAATAAATTGATGAAAGAGGCGATCGCCATGGCTCGTAAAGGACTATCCGAAGGTGGTATTCCCATCGGATCGGTCCTGGTTAAAAATGGCGAAATTGTCGGCAAAGGCTACAATCAACGAGTGCAGCGTAACGACCCGGTGACCCATGCAGAAATCGATTGTTTGCGGAATGCCGGACGGATTGGCAACTATCGAGAAACGGTTCTTTATTCAACCCTTATGCCCTGCTATTTGTGTGCCGGAGCCGTCGTACAATTTGGTATAAAAAAAGTCATCGCAGGCGAATCTGCAACCTTTCCTGGGGCGCGAGAGTTTATGGAATCCCATGGGGTAGAAGTTATCGATTTAGATTTAGCAGAATGCAAGGCGTTAATGCAGCAGTCGATCGACGATCGCCCCGACCTTTGGAACGAGGATATTGGCAAATCGTAACTGAAACATCATCGAGCTTTGTCTTTGTGCTCTCGAAGCCCGAACCTTGCAGTAAAATGAGGTTTGGGCAAAATTAATCCAGGGCGTACATGAAAGAATTAGATCTACCCAAAGCTATCGAAGTCCTCAACTCGATTATGGAATGCGAGCTATCGGGGGTGGTGCGCTATACCCATTATTCCTTGATGGTGACCGGACCCAACCGGATTCCGATCGTCGATTTCTTCAAAGCCCAAGCCAGCGAATCTTTGCTGCACGCCCAGCAAGCCGGTGAAATCCTCACGGGGTTGGAAGGTCATCCCAGCTTAAAAATTGCCCCGATCGAGGAAACCTACCGCCATTCCGTTGCCGATATTTTAGCCGAAAGTCTCAACCATGAAAAAAAGGCGATCGAGCAATACAAACTGCTGCTCGAAGTGGCGGAAAATGCCAGCATCTATCTTGAAGAATTCGCCCGCACGATGATTGGCACCGAAGAACTGCACATCATCGAACTCAAAAAGATGCTGCGCGACTTTAGCTAACGAAGCTTTACCAACGTCTGAACAACATGGATTTTAGCGCTGCCCTCCCCACATTTATTGTCACCCTGCGAGAAGGATTCGAGGCGGCATTAGTCGTGGGAATCGTTCTCGCCTGCTTGAAGCGGGCCGGACAAACTCATCTCAATTCCTGGGTATACGGAGGTGTGGGGGGAGGCGTTGCCGCCAGCGCCCTGGTTGGCGTTCTCTTTACCGGACTCCTCCAGGCGCTCGATTCTTCCGATCGCCCCTACGCCCTCGTCGCCAAACCCTTACTCGAAGCGAGCTTCGGCATCCTCGCTATTGCCCTTCTCAGTTGGATGCTGGTGTGGATGACCAAACAAGCCCGATCGCTCAAATCAGAAGTGGAAGGGGCAATCTCGAGTGCCCTGGGACAAGATTCTACCGCTGCCGGATGGGGGGTTTTCGGTCTGGTTTTTATTGCCGTCTTGCGCGAAGGCTTCGAGACGGTTATCTTCATTGCCGCTCAATTCCAGCAAGGCATCGCCCCCACCCTCGGCGCATTAGCGGGTTTATCGGCAGCCACCTTACTCGGAGTGTTACTCTTCCGCTGGGGCATCAAAATCGACATTCGCCGCTTCTTTCAGGTGATGGGCGTTTTCCTACTGCTGATTGTCTCGGGTTTGGTCGTGTCCGCCTTGAAACATCTAGAAGCCACAGCCGCAGTCCTGGCGGCGATCGAACCCCAATTCGCCAGCCTCTGCCAAAGCGATCGAGCTTCGTGCATTCTCGGTCCCCAGGTGTGGGATTTGAAAGCGGTTTTACCGGATAAGCAGTTTCCCGGTATCCTTCTCAAATCATTATTTGGCTATCGCGATCGATTATTCTTCGCCCAGGCTTTGGGATACGTCGCCCTTCTCACCACCACCGGTAGTTTGTACTTCCGCAGCCTCTCCAACAATACCCAACCCCCATCGACTAAACCCGTTACCGATGGCAAGTAGAAATGGGGTGTAGGGTGTAGGGTGTGGGGCCTGGGGGAAGAGTACTGCAACTAACCCATTGTCAATTGTCAATTGTCAATTGTTCATTTCCCAAAACCCACTCCCGCATTAATCGATTCACCTCATCGGGAATTTCATCGTGGGGACAGTGACCGGCGTTGAGGTAATATTCCGTCAGTTCGGGATAAAACTGACGAAACTTTTCTCCCCGATCGCGCGCCTTTATCCAAGGGTCTCCTTCTCCCCACAGCATCAGCAGGGGACAAGTCAATTGTTTGAGGAGAATATCGACTTTTTCACCCTGGGGAGTCTGAAAAATCGATGCGAACACTTGAAACGCACCGCGATCGCCCGAAGGACGGTAAATTTCGTCTACCAATCGATCGGTGACGGCCGTTCGATCGACATATACTTTTTCTAAGGTTTTGCGAATCACCGATTTGCGGCGCGTATTTTGGAACACCAGCCAAATCGCCCACTTTTGCCGCACGAGCGATCGCACCATTCCCGAAAACATCCCAGATAAAGGTTTGCGCGCGGGTTTGACATCGGCTTTCGGTTCGCTGTCGCTAAAAGGTCCGGCACTGTTGAGCAACACCAACCCCGCTGCGGAATCCGATCGCTGCGCCGCCACGCACAACGCTGCATACCCGCCCAAAGAATTCCCCGCCAAGACCGCCGGTTGACCGATAACTTCAGTAATAAAATCGTGGAGTTGGTCGCGCCAGAGTTCTCCACTGTAGGCGATACCGGGTTTTTCCGATCGCCCGAATCCCAACAAGTCGATGGCGAAGACCTGAAAATCCTCCCTCAGACCCTCCACATTTTTCCGCCAGTGGTCGGTGGATGCGCCGAACCCATGCACCAACAGCAGCGGCGGACGCTGGGGATGAGGTTCGCCGGCACTGACGTAATGGACGTTGTAACCGCGCCACTGCCAGTATTTGCCCTCGATGGCGTCTACCGCTGGATTGAGTTGGGTTGTCATAGTGGGTTGAGAGTAAAGGATCTATATTTTGAAGAAATGTTAAGTATATTGATTGTATCGCGATCGCCTCCAGAACCGAAGAAAAGCCAAACATCAAGGGCTGCGATCGTCCTGGGTCTATACAATTTTTCTATGGCCCTCGCCACGACGGTTAGGACACGCTCAAACGTTCGCCGGAGTCTTTCTCCCCCAGCAATACCCGATCGCGTTCGCGATGTCCGCGCTGAGTCTAGTGGTTGCCATAGACCCTCATCCCCGATGTCCCAATGCTCAAATACGCCTACTTTCCTGGATGCGTTGCCCAAGGCGCTTGTCGCGAACTGTACCAGTCCACATCAGCCCTGGCAGCGGCACTGGGAATCGAACTCGTCGAACTCAAAAAAGCCGCCTGTTGTGGTTCGGGCACCTTTAAAGAAGAGTCCCAATTTCTCGAAGATACCGTCAACGCGCGCAATATCGCCCTCGCCGAAGAACTCAACCTGCCCCTACTCACCCATTGCAGCACGTGTCAGGGGGTCATCGGTCATGTAGACGAGCGACTCAAAGAGCGACAAACCAACGATCCGAACTATTTGGCACAGGTGAACGACTTGCTGGCGAAAGAACATTGCTCTCCCTATCGCGGCACCAGCGAAGTCAAACATCTCCTCTGGGCATTGGTTGCCGATTACGGCTTAGAAGCCATTAGCAAGCGCGTCCGTCGAGAACTTCGCGGTCTCAAATGTGCGGCATTTTACGGTTGCTACCTGCTGCGCGCTCAAACTCACCTTCCCTATGACGACCCCCACAACCCCCAGTCCATGGAAAATCTATTCGAGACCCTCGGGGCAACTCCCATTCTCTATCGCGGACGCACTCAATGTTGCGGTTGGCCTCTCTCGAGTTATGCCACGGAGCAATCTTTTAAAATGGCGGGAACCCATATCCAGGAGGCTCTCGATGCGGGAGCCGATTGCATGGTCACCCCCTGTCCCCTATGCCATCTCAACCTCGACTCGCGCCAGCCGGAAGTGGAGAAGGTTATCGAACGGTCCCTCGGACTGCCGGTGCTCCACTTGCCCCAACTGGTGGGTTTGGCCCTGGGCATCGAACCCCAAAAGCTAGGGCTGGAGCGGCACGTCGTCTCAACTCAATCGGTTTTAGCTAAACTCGGACTTTAGTGCCATTGAAGACTTTACCTTTGTTAAAGTTTTGCTTCATTTTGTGATGCGGCTCAAAACAACACGATAAACTGATGCATGATTCTGAAGACGATCGAACCCTTTGGCTTACTGCTAAAAGGTCGATTTTCAGTTTCTTGGTAATAAATCCTGTTGAAAACTCGTTTGGGGTTTTTATTCAATGTCTCATTCCGTTAAAATTTACGACACTTGTATTGGGTGTACCCAGTGCGTCAGGGCGTGTCCCCTTGATGTGTTAGAGATGGTTCCCTGGGATGGTTGCAAGGCGGGGCAAATTGCCTCTTCTCCTCGCACCGAAGATTGCGTTGGCTGTAAGCGTTGCGAAACCGCTTGCCCGACCGACTTCCTGAGCATTCGAGTCTATCTCGGAGCGGAAACCACTCGCAGCATGGGCTTGGCATACTGACGGTTCTTGAGGGTTTTTAACGAGAAGGGGAAGCCTTCGGCTTCCCCTTCTCGATTGTTGGTTGAGGCCGCCGTTCGCAACGCCAACTCATCTATAGCAACCGCCACACCAAGTGCGATCGTTCACAGACCACCCTACAATTTCTCAAGACTCGACCTGGGCCATTCGAGATAACTTGGCTTTGAGTTCCCCTTTAATCCGATTCAAAATCGAGGTTTCATCTAAAGATTCGAGAATTTGACTGACAACGGCTTTGGGACCATCTTCTCCCCAGGATGCACCGTTGGCGAGGTAGGCTTTAGCCACTTGACCGATGCCGTAGGTAGATACCCCAGCAACGCTCGCTTGAGTGAGAGCGACAGATAGATAACCCCCCAACGCCAGACCCCCCGTCACCGGTGTTGCCAGTCCCAGCAAACTCTTGAGGGAACTCAAGCCTAGAGTCGCGACTAATTCGCTCGCGCCGATTCCCCCCATACTCAACCCGATGGTTTTCAGGAGGCGAATCGCTCCTGTTTGGGTCATGGGGATGCCGTAGAGTTTGGAAAGTGCCACAATGGCGATCGCATCGACGAGCGCGGCACTGAAAATATCGGCAACGGCGATCGGATTGAGGGCGACGGCAAGGGCTTTGGCACTGGCGGCTTTCCAAATAATTTGGTTGGCACTGCGATCGCGAATCTCCATTTTCCGCTGTACTACCCGCTCGTTGGCGGCATCCGCGTAGAGCATCGTATTCAGCGCCACCAAAGATTTTCCCTCGCGGTGCAAAATCTCTAAAATCTTGAGCTTGAGTTCGTCTACCTGGGGCGTGGCGGGATGTAACTGCACCCCCATACTGCCGTCGGGTCGGCGCGTGGCTTTGGCAACCAGAGGGGATGCCGCCGCCATCACGATATCGTCGGGGGCAAGCAACTCCCGGACGCGGCGATCGCGTATTTGCTCGTAAATCGCCTGTCGGTCGGCTTCGGGATAGCGATCGATTTTGTTAAACACCAAAATAATCGGTTTACCGGCATCTCGCACCTGGGACAAACCGTCGTATTCCACCTGGGTCATATCCCCAGCAATGACAAACAAAATCAAATCAACTCGTTCGGCAACGCGACGGGCCAGTGCCGCCCGGTCTTCTCCCTCAATTTCATCTAAACCCGGTGTATCGATGAGTTCGATTTTGCAGTTCCCCCGTCCGGGTAGCGACACCTGCCAGATATCGCCCTCTCGAACCCCCGACTCTGCCTCGAACTCCCAGTTTGCCCGTTGGCTGGTTTGGGTAACCCCGTGCAACGGTCCGGTTTCAAAAATGGGTTGACCTACCAGAGCGTTGAGAAGAGAGGACTTACCCCGTCCTACCATACCAAATGCCGCGATTTGAACGGTGGCCGATTCGAGTTTGTCGAGCATCGACTCCAAGCCACCAATTTCTGTTTCTAACCCTTCTCGTTCCGCTGAGGTGAGATCGAGGTTGGTCACTAAATCCTTGAGTGCGATTTCTGCTTGCTGGTAATTCAGCTGTGCTTGAATATCGGAAAAGCCAAAGATTGCTTCGTCAAGTTCTCGATCGACTGAATTCGGTAAACCATCGGTCATCGGCAGTTCGGGGAATCGCGTTCGCGGCCTGGGTGGATGGAAAATCGATCGTCAAATCCCCGGAGTGAGGCTCGACTATTTCGTCGATCTCTTTCAATCTCTGGGTCTGACGGGATATAACGTTAAATCGATCCCACGCTCCCTAGGCACTTACCTCTTTATCTTATCAATCCCATAAAATGAATGACGTCGGCAAACTTTCCCGACCGCAATTTGTCAATTTATAGGACGCTCGATCGTTAGGACGCTTTACTCAAAAACGACAGATCCGCCGTACCAAAGTTCGTACTTAGGGCCACGTTCAAGTTTTCTAAGGATTGAATCAACCACTGCACGGCCTCGCGGGTCGAATTGTCGTAGTGGTCGAACAGAATCGAGAAGCGCTTTTCCAAATAGGGCTTCACCCGACGGCAAATCAAAATAATTTTCAGCAACAGCGCCATCACGAACGTGGGACCGATATTGGATAGTAAGTCGATCAGGACGTAGTGATTGGGCTTCTGGGGACTCTCGACCACCAAGAAGTTTAACAGCTGGCTGCAAGTTCTCACGATCAGAAAGTCCGTCAGCTTTTGCGAATCGCACTGGGGCATCGTATCCATCAACTGCTGGTACAGCTTGGCGTTAAATTGACGCTTGCCGTAATCTGAGTCCACCGTTGTCACCAAGTACTCGTAGAGATCTTCTTTGAACTCTCGGAAAGTCTTCGTCTGACTGGTGTGGGTGATAAAATTTTGAGCCAAATCGCGGTAAGTATAGGAACCTTCCGCCCGACCGGCAAATTGCTTGACGGCAACGTACAATTCGCGATCGTCGAGCAACGTCGGGTTGTCAACGGGCTTGAGAATTCGTCTGGCGGTTGCCGGTGAGGTTTGATGGGAGAGTTGGGCTTTGCGAACTTTGTAGGTAACGTATCGAGAGAGGGAAATTTCGTACTGCTTTTGCTTTTGGGCTTGAATTCGCCGTACGGTTTGCTGGTGTTCGTAGGTGCTGCCCTCACTGAGCAACGAATGGGCGTACAGGTAGGGATAGCGACCGATCAAACTGCCCAGGGGACGAGAGGTTTCTGGGAGATTGGGTTCGCATTCTCGATCGACCACTTGCACCAAACGATGCAAGGTCATGTACTGCTCGCTCTGGCGAAACTGCTGCACGAGTCCGCGCAGTCTTCTGGTGTTGCGCGACGGGGCCAGACGATAGGAGGAACTATTGAGCGAGGGCATCTCGAACAGGTGTACCAGTTCGGGAATCGCCCCCTGGGTTTTCGACTCCATCTGCCAGTGGTTGATCAGAATATGGCAGCAGCGATTGAGAACGCTGTTAAACTCGGCTTGAGCTTGCCGAGCCGTTGTGAGATTCCCGACCACATCTGAAATCGCTGGGTCTGGATAGCCCGACCCATCAATAAATAATGTTCGGAAGCGTTCGATTAACTGCTGAGGAGTCTCTACCTTGACTAGCTTTAGCAAGTGTTGGTACAGCTCTTGTTCCTGATTTGGCATTTCAACTAGCCCTCTTACTGGCTCGGCGGCAAAGCCAAGCAATGCCTCATATTCCGAGGTGGTTTATTACAAAATTGAACGTACACTTACCCTAGCCTATCTACGATCGTAGCAAATTTGTCCCGAGAGAGTCAATCGCGAGCGTTCGACTGTAAGGGGGGAGATCGCTAATATTTGCGTTGAACTTCTACTAGCATATACCAGCACTCAGGGCAATAGCTTGAGATGAACCCTGGAAGTTGTTCAAGAAAGATTAAAGTTTTTGAGTGTCTATTACATCTCTATTGTAAAGTAATCGAGGTAGGTTTCTCTAAAGCGCGCCTGGGGAGCCGATCGACACCCCTCATTGCAGCTTTATTTTATCAAGTTTTAGTGACTGAATTTACCTACACTTGTCAAGCTCGTTGCAGTGGTACGCAAGCTCGTGCCGGTGTGTTCGAGACACCTCGCGGTCCGGTCGAAACCCCTCGCTTCATGCCCGTCGGGACGCTGGCGAACGTCAAAACCCTCACCCCGGATCAACTTCGAGGAACGGGGGCGCAGATGGTGCTTGCCAATACCTATCACCTCCACTTGCAACCGGGAGAACGGATCGTGGCCGGTGCGGGGGGCGTTCATGCATTTATGGGCTGGGACGGTCCGATGCTGACGGATTCTGGGGGCTTTCAGGTGTTCAGCCTCAGCGAAATGCGCACCATTAGCGAAGAGGGAGTCAAATTTCGCTCCCCTCGCAACGGAGATATCATCAATCTGACGCCGGAACGCTCGATTGCCATTCAAAATGCCTTGGGGGCGGATGTGATTATGGCTTTTGATGAATGTCCTCCCTACCCGGCAACCCGAGAATCCGTCGTTGCCGCCACCGATCGCACCCAACGATGGCTCGAACGCTGCATCGCCGCCCACCACCAACCGCAACAAGCATTATTCGGCATCGTTCAGGGGGGTGTGTATCCGGATTTGCGCGCTGCGGCGGCGGCCTCTCTAGCCGCACTGGACTTACCGGGATACGCCATTGGGGGGGTCAGCGTCGGAGAACCGCCAGAACTGATCGAGAAAATCGTGCGGGCGACGACCCCCCTACTTCCAGAACATAAACCCCGTTACTTGATGGGGGTGGGAACGTATCGGGAAATGGCACAAGCGATTGCCGCTGGAATCGATTTATTTGACTGCGTGATTCCCACCCGATTGGGACGACACGGTACGGCGTTGGTGGCTGGAGAGCGGTGGAACTTGAAAAACGCCCGCTTTCGCGAAGATTTTCGCCCCCTCGACGAAACTTGCGGGTGCTACACCTGCCAGAATTTTAGCCGCGCCTATCTCTGTCATTTGGTGCGATCGCAAGAATTGCTCGCCTATACATTATTATCCATTCATAATATTACGGAATTAATTGGTTTTACCCAGCGCATCCGAGCGGCCATTCTCGACGATCGCTTCGAGTCGGATTTTGCCCGATGGCTTTAGCAAGATCGATCGCCGTCATCAAGATTTTAGAACGAACATAAGCGATCGGTTCGTGTTAATATTTGTTCTAATTATGAGAAATCTATTTGGAGACGTAAGGATTTAAACCGTTATGGAAGCAGCCCTCCTATTGGCAAAATTACCCGAAGCCTACGCCGTTTTCGATCCCCTGGTGGACGTTCTACCCATCATTCCCGTCTTTTTCCTGTTGCTGGCTTTCGTGTGGCAAGCCGCAGTCGGTTTCAAGTAAATCGCTCTAGTCTGTCAATCGTATCTAAAACGATACATCAACTCGACCCGCGCCGGAACTGTGAAAACCGATCGAAGCGCGGGTTTGCTGTTGATTTATGGGTGCGATCGCCGTTGCAACAATCGTTTGTATAGCAGTCGCCACGTTGGTTAAGACCGTCTCATTTCACACCAGTACCCCTGTGCCCCAGCGATTGCCTGCTCACCCTCGCGATGTGCGCCCTTGCTATAGGATGGCAGTAGAGTCCGTATCGTTACCATCGAACCCATTATGCCGAACTTACTCGCCGATGCCAAAGATCGACTCTCCGATCTCATACACCGCTACCAATCCCGAGCGGACTATCTTTCCATCCGACTCGAACAAGCGCGCGGCACCGATATTTTTTTGCGCTCCGATAAAGTGGAAACCCTGTGCGAGGCGGTTTCCATAGGCGGACAGGTACGGGCTTGTTACAAGGGGGGTTGGGGTTTTGCCAGCTTCAACCGGCTCGAAGATTTGAGCGCGCGCATCGAAGAGGCGATCGCCGCCGCGCGGTTGGTGGGTACGGAAGAAACGGTACTCGCCCCCATCGAAAGTATTTGCGACACCTGCGAGTTGCCTCTCACGGGAACCGATCCCCGAAATATATCTCTAGCCCAGAAAAAAGAACTGTGCGATCGCTACACCGATCTCCTGCGGAGTGCGGACGGACGCATTACCACCACCTCCGTCCGTTACGGAGATTCGGCTCAACGGATTATCCTGGCCACCTCTGACGGAACTCTGATCGATCAATCCTGGGTCGATATGGAAATGCGCTTTGCGGCAACGGCCCGAGATGGGGAGACGGTACAAACCGGGCGAGAAACCAGCGGTTCGCGCAAAGCGTACGAGGATTTGACCGCTCTCGACGAACAGGTGCGAGGGGCGGCCGCGCGGGCGGTGAATGCCTTGATGCTGCCTCCGGTGAAAGGGAATACCTATACGGTGGTCATCGATCCGATTTTGACGGGGTTGTTCGTTCACGAAGCCTTCGGGCACCTTTCGGAAGCGGATATGGCTTACGAAAATCCCGACTTGCTCGAAGTGATGACCCTGGGACGGCGGTTTGGCTCGGAGGAACTGCAAATCTTCGACGGGGCGGCACCGGAGGGACATCGAGGGAGTTATTTTTACGATGACGAAGGAACTCCAGCCACGACCACCCAACTGATTCGAGATGGCGTCCTGGCCGGCCGACTCCATTCGCGGGAAACCGCGGGTAAGTTGGGAGAAACGCCCACGGGGAACGCTCGCTGCCTCAACTACCACTATTCGCCGATCGTGCGGATGACCAATACTTGGATCGGACGAGGGAAGACTCCCGTCGACCGGTTGTTCGACGATATCGAAGAGGGCGTGTACGCTCGAAATTGGCTCGGCGGCATGACCAATGGGGAAATGTTCACGTTTAGTGCGGGGGAGGCTTGGATGATTCGCAACGGTCGAATTGCCGAACCGGTGAGAGACGTGACGCTATCGGGAAATGTATTTACGACCTTGGCAGATATTGAAGCCATTGGAGACGATTTTTACTGGGATGAGTCCGGCGGCTGCGGCAAAGGCGGGCAGAATGGCTTACCGGTGGGTTGTGGGGGACCGAGCTTGCGCATTCAAAATGTGGTGGTGGGGGGAGCGGCCTAGGGAGGTCAGCGCGATCGCATCGGATCTTTCCCACGGGGAATCAGATGAGTCCACAGCATCCTCTATCTGGAATTGAGCAGTACCATCAGTCAAGTGGAGAAACCATCAAGGGGAGCCAGGGAGAGCGAAAATTTCTCCCTTATTGCGGGTCGCTTGGGTGTTGGCTCAGTGGGCGAGGGTGGCTTCAATCAAATCCGTCGCCTGTTGGGCGTCGATGGGTTCGGAGAAGAAGAATCCCTGTACGCGATCGCATCCGAGCAATCTCAGTTTTTCTAAGTCTTCGGAGGTTTCGACCCCCTCGGCAATCACTTCCAATCCCAAACTCTCGGCGAGGAGGATAATCGACCAAATGACTTCCCATTTTTTCTGGCTGACGAAAGAGCGATCGATTTTGAGCACGTCCACTCTTAAGTCCTGCAAGCGAGATAAAGAGGAGTAACCGGTGCCGAAATCATCGAGATACAGTTGAATCCCCATGGCTTTCAACTGTTCTAGGGAAGCCATCGCCCGTTCGGAATTTTCGATCGAACTACTTTCGGTAATTTCGAGTCTCAGGCTGCCGGGGGCAATGCCGGTGTGTTCGCAAATCTCTCGAATGCGATCGGGTAAGTCCGGTTGAGACAATTGCACGCTCGAGACGTTCACGCTCATGGTTAAAGGCGTGTCCTGGGGAAATCGCTCTTGCCAAACCTGGAGTTGGTGGCACGCTCGCTCCAACACCCAAAGACCCAGGCGCTCGATCGACCCGATTTTTTCAGCATAGGGGATAAAAACCGTCGGAGAAACGCAACCGCGCTTGGGATGCTGCCACCGGACTAAAGCTTCAAACCCGACCGTGACTCCGCCATCGAGAGAGACGATCGGTTGGTAATATAGCTCGAACTCTTGGCGTTCCCAGGCCCCGAGCAAATCGGCTTCGAGTTGAAACCGTTCGATTTCCGCCGTGGATAGGATGCTCGCTGGCGGCTCGATTTCATGTTCGATGACTTCTGCCAAACGCATTAACCGATCGGTATTGTGCATGGCAATTTTCAACAAATGCTGACCCGTTTCCGACAGGGAACCGAACTCCCCACTGAGCAGAAGACCGAGGACTCCCCGAATCGAGGTTAGCGGCGTGCGCAGTTCGTAGCTCAGTAACGATGTGAGTTCGCGTTCGTCCGAGAAATTGGGGAAGAAAGTTTCTGTGGGTGGGTTATCCTTCTTCTCCTTCATGCTATTGGGGTAGACACTCATCAGGTTTGTCATATGTATTGATTCCCTACCAATCTATGGATGCTCGGAAATAAAAATCACAAGACCCTAAGATTCGATGTCATCACGCTTAATACCATTCATACTGTGTTGGATGGTACAGATCCGGATGTCTAAATCGATCTTGGGACTCAAGTATGAAGAAAATAGGAAGAGGTTTGTTGGGTGGCAATGAAACCGTGAAGAACTCGTACCGAAGAGATTGAAGATGCGATGGACTTGGGCGATAAATCGCTTAAAGATCGGTCTACAAATTCGATCTAGCCTCTTTTTGTTGAGGTGGGTCAATGCCGAAAAAAAACCACTAATGACGCTCGTTTTAGACAGCTTTGACCCTCCAGAGTTCAACAGATCTGCTACCTTGGGTTTACCTCATCGTTCCTCAGTCGTTTGTAGATGCAGGAGGCACTTTGAGTGGTATTCCGACCTGCTTTTGCACCCTATAAGATCGGTTTGTTTTTGACTACCCGATTTTGCAATCGGCGATCGATATGTTATGTCAGTGATTATACGTAATAAGTGATTATACGTAAAGGTGAATTCAGCTATCCTCGGTTAAGATTTGCAAGCGAACGGTGCGTTCTCCCGCGTCATCTAAAGGAACTTCGACGATCGGACCGGAGATCCGTTCGACGCAGCTAATGAGCGATCGCAGGTGGGGCGTACTGGCGCCAGTATCAACGTAGAGGCGATCGGCAATCCCAGCCAGACGCTTCCAGGTGGTGTAGAGTTTGACGACGGTTTGTTCGAGTTGGGCGGACTGTTTGACCAAATCGGACGCGACATTCAAGCAGCCCACCCGCAAAGCGTCTTCGAGCGCCAGTTCCAAGTCCACCGCACTATCATTCAAGGTTTGAACTTGGGCGGCTGCATCGAGGTATTTGGCTAAGTTGCGAGCATCGGAGGTGAGTTGTTTGACGGTATCGATATCGGGATTTTCTGCGGCTTCTTTTTGAATTTCTTTTTGGTGGGTTTCGGGCAGTTTTTCGAGTTCTTTGACTAAGGGCGCAACGTGTTTGGGGGGTAGGGAACGATCGGCTGCTTTTTCTTTAATTTCCTCGGGTAATAAGTCCGAAGTCATCGCCACCCACTCATCGGAGAGTTGTTTCACCTCCCGACGGGTGATGCGATCGCCACTTTGGGCGGCATCGGTGACCAACTGTTGCACTTGGGGGGGAGATTGGGCGGTTTCGACGAAGGCACGCTTGCTGAAGTTATTGATAGCCGCCGGATCGAGTTTGCCTTCTGCAAGCAAGGTATCGGCGCTGTTCGCCAGTTCGATCAGGGAATAGGCCTGGCTTTTGCTAATTTCGCGATCTTTGAGCCAGTTAAGAAATCCTCTTCCCCGTCCTTCTCCCCCTTTTTTCTCGCGATCGCGCACAGCCCGGAGAATGCGTCCCCGCCAGATATCTGTTTGCAAATCGAAGCGATCGCACACCAGCCATGCGGTATCCACCTGCTGGTTGAAGTCAATCTCGGGAATCTCTTCGTCTTCGGGATCGGGCACCTCAAAATTCAATTCGCCTCCACTTTGTAAGAGGGAAACGAGATCGTCGGGACGTTGGGGAGATTGCACCATGGTGAAGACTGGCAGACAACGGAGGGAATCTTATCATACCCTGTCGTTGCTGGGTGGATGGTTTTGAAGGAGATAGGGGATGGGGGGATGGGGAGTTCGGCAATTGATAGCAACCGCGCCTTGCGCCTAGAACAATTGTGTAAATTGTGTAATTCACTCGTGGTCTTTTCGCCTCTCAAGCCTCCCCTGCACGCGGTCACTACGACAGTGGCGACTGCGATAACGAGGGTGAATGACGACGGATCGATTTTCGGATTTTGTCAAATTTAGATCGGTGTCTTCATAGATTCTTTAATTAAAGACTTTTCTGCTTAAAGATTTGTCTAATTTATGCAAATGTGACTTCACAAAATAAAGCTTTTCTAGTGCAACTTTTCTTTCTCCGCCGTTTTTATAAAGCTTGGATAAAAACCCTGTAAAAATACAGAAGCTTGTGAGTCTTGATGAATGATATTGATACAATCATGTTCAGTGTTTTTTGGGAACTCATACCAATATTTGGGGTCGTAACTCAGTACAATCAGGTAAAAATACGAACTTGGGTATTCGCTCTACTCACATCGATTTAAAAAATCGACAGATCTCATGACTAACACGTTACTGAAACCCTTAGAACAGCCTTTAGAGCCTCCGAAAGATTGTCAAAAAAAGCCACCTCAAACCCCCCCCAAACATCATCGACGTCTAGCCAAAGCCGCTACTTTCGTCTTTCTCGGGGTGAGTGTCGTAGCTGCGGGGATTGCCGTAACGGGTTATCGCCTCTCTCATCTAGTCGTGGATAACGGATCGATCAACAGTCGTATCGTCCGCTTAAAATCACCCATAGACGGGAAAGTTACTGATTTTTACGCCGAACCGGGGGTGCGAGTGCGATCGCAACAAGTTCTCGCTCGCATCGAACGTTCCCAGGATGAAGAACGAACCCTGCTTCAACTTCAAGAAGAGGTCGCCACAAATACCGCTCAGTTGACTGCCGCTCAAAATACATTAGCTTCTACGCAAGAACAAATTCAGCTTCTCGACGCCAACCAACAGGCTTTACAAGCGGTCGATACCACCCTCGCCGCAGATACCGTCAGCCAACACCAAGCCACCCTCGACGGGGCAATCGTCCGCGCTAATGCCGCCAAAGCCGATTACGATCGCTACCGACAAGCTCTCGATTCCGGAGTCGATCGCCAATTTGCCGCTCATACTGTCGAGGGCGATCTCGCTGAAGTCGATCGAGCCGTTGCGGTTGCTAATTCCGCCTACGCCGACTACGAACGCCATAGATCCTTGCTCAAAGCCGGGGCCGTTTCCGAACGGCAAGTCGACCACTTATACGCGGCGTGGCAAGCGGCCGAAGCAGGAGTTCGCCAAGCCGAGGCGAACCTCGATTCTGCCAAAACCGCTCTGAGTTCCACCCAGCAAGGTGTTACCGTCCGCCACCCCGATTTGCCCCAAGTCGTCTCCGAAGCGGAAGTGGCACAGTTCAAAGCGGTTTGGGAAGCTGCCGAAGCCGACGTGGTGCGGGCACGAGCCGCTTTAGAAGAAGCTCGATCGGCCTTTGAAGCGTCCAGCGCCAGCATTACCACCCACCACCAACAAACCCATGGGGCGAATTTACTCAACCGCCAGCTCAGCTTAACCCAAACCATCCAAGAACAAAAGGCACTGGTGAGTCACCTGCAAGCCCAACTCGACAGCAGCCAAGCGCAACTGCAACAAGCCCAATCCTTCTACAGCGAGGCCGAAGATTTGGAAATTGCCGCTCCGCTAACGGGTGTTGTGTATCGCACCGATCGCGAAGGAGGGGAACAAATCGATCGCTCCGACGAACTGCTGAGTTTAATCGATTGTAACGATTTGTGGGTCGAGACGATCGTCACCGCCAAGCAAGCGAGCGGCATCGATGCCCAAAAGCCCGTCCGCGTCGAAATAGCCGGATACGGTAACCCCCTTAGCGGACAGGTGGATTTGATTCAACCGGTGAGCAGCATTCAATCGATCGACGAACGCACGCGCATGGTGCAGGTGCAAGCACTGATGCCCCCCATTCCCCCCAATTTCGTCGGCGAACCCCTCACGCGAGTCACCGTCCGCATTGCGCCACCCCCGAACGCAACAGAATCCTGGCAATTTTGCGGTGTGGGACAAAATACCCGCCTGACGTTTCAAAAGACATTACCTTTTTCGGGGAAATAGGATGGTAGGGGTTTCTAGGGGCACAAGCATTTGGGCGATTAAGTTGGGGAACAACAAAATCTGACAGCTCCAAATGCTTTGCCCTCCTCACAGAGGGAGTGAATGGACTTCCCCCATTTTGCATTTTTAATTTTTAATTCCTCCCCCCACACCCCATACCCCACACCTCAGAAACGATCGATCAACTTGGGCTGCGTACATCGTCAAATTTTGGGAGCAATTTCATGAGGAAAGGCTTTTTCGCCCATCCCGTCTTCGGTTGGGTTGCCATTATCCTAATCTCGAGTGTCGGTTTGCTGGGTTTAGCTCACCTTCGCGACCCCGATAAACTGGCAATTTTAGGGGTCTCGGGGCTGGTGAGTATGGGCATCATCGGCACTTGGCGTTGGTCGTGGTTTGCCTGCCACGTTCTGCGTTCTCGGCTGTTTCTGCATGGGGTGTTTCCCCGTTGGCGGCGCAAAGCCAATGCCGTTCGAGTCGAAGACATACCGCCCATTTGCTTGATCGTTCCCACCTACAAAGAACAACCTTGGATTACCGAACGGGTATTTCGGGCGATCGCGCGGGAAGTGAAAACCCTCGTCCATCCCACCACCATCGTCGTCAATAGCAGCAGCGATGGGGAAAATGAGGCGATTCGAGAGATTTTGGAGTCGGAAATTCCCGGATTGGAATCGATTCGCCTGATTCTGATGTTGCAAAAAGATGGGAAGCGCAAAGCGATGGCTGACGCACTGCGGGATGTCGCCCAGCTGGGTTTGCCCTCGGAGACGATCGTTGCCCTGATGGATGGCGACTCGGAACTGTCCCCCGGAACCCTGCGCAAATGTTTGCCGTTCTTTCGGCTGTTTCCCAAACTGGGGGCGCTCACCACCGATGAATTACCCATTGTCGGCGGATCGTACCTATTTTCCGAATGGTTTCACCTGCGCTTCGCCCAACGCCACTATCAAATGTGTTCCCTATCCCTGTCGGAAAAGGTGTTGTGTTTGACGGGTCGCTTTTCCTTATTTCGCGGGGAAGCCGCCCTGCATCCGACGTTTGCCGATCGCCTGGAAACCGATACCCTCGACGATTGGCTGTGGGGGCGGTTTAAGTTCCTCTCCGGCGACGATAAAAGTACCTGGTACTGGTTGCTGTCTCGGGGATACGACATGATTTACGTTCCCGATACGATTGTCTATTCGATCGAAACCATTTCCGGTTCCCTGGCCAAACGAGCCTACAATAATATGCGGCGCTGGTACGGCAATATGTTGCGCAATAGCGATCGCGCCCTCGCCCTGGGACCGGGAAAAATGGGCTGGTTTATTTGGTATTGCCTCCTCGATCAGCGCATCAGTATTTGGACGGCTTTGATTACGCCGAGTTTGTTGTTGCTGGCGATCGTTCGCGGGCAGTGGTTAATTGTCGGGATTCTCTGTTCCTGGATTCTCTGCAGTCGCCCGCTAATGTTGAGCATTATTTTTATCGGGCGCCAATCTCACCTCAAACCCCTTCACCTGCCGATGCTGTTGCTATCCCAGTGGAGTTCGGCTGGCATTAAGGTGTGGACGCAGATGAACCTCGCCCAGCAGAAATGGGCCAACCGGGGGAATCAAAGTATTAGTGCGGCCGGAACGGGAGTCGAGCGTTTTTTGAAGGTGAATACCTCCAAGTTTCTAATGTGGTCTCAGGTGTTTGCATTTGCGATCGCCCTGTTGGGGATTAGTGGGATTGTCCACCCCACGGGAGATTTGGCGGGGTTGTGGTGGCGGTATCGCAATTCGACTCCTCCCGCATCGATTCGGATTGTCGATACCGCTGACTATGGAATCGTACCTAACGATCGCCTCGATGATGCGGCAGCGTTGCAAGCCCTGATCGATGGGTTGGATGCTGGGTTAGATCGTGGGTTGGAAAATGGGTTATTAGAAAATGGGTCAGACGCGGGCGATTTGGTTCAGATTAATTTGCCCCTGGGTGAACTAGATTTAGATACTCCCCTGTACCTTCATCGCAGTAACCTCATTTTGCAAGGCATTGGGGCGGGACGGACGATTTTTCAAGCCCATTTCGATCGAGACGCGGGAAATGCGATCGTCTCCGTTCGTCCCGAGGATGCAGTGGAATCGAACCCGCAACCTTGGCTGGCAAACTTGCAGTTAAACGGGTTTACCCTGCGCTACCTTCCCGGAAACTCCCAGGAGGCCCGAAAGCTGGCCAATAGTATCGAACTGCAACGGGTTCGGCAGGCTTCTCTAAAATACTTACAACTCGACTCGGGAACCGATCGCGCTTTAAGGTTGCAAGATACCGAAAATGTGAGTATCGAGTACGTGGCGATGGATGAGTTTTCCCAGGAGGCGAAAATTGTCATGGAGAATGCGGTCAATACTCAGATGGCGGACTTGTTGAAGTCCGATCCGGCATCATGAAATACGCGAAGTCGATCGGGATATTGAGTCTGGTTTTGACCTGTAGCTTTCTGGGATGTTCGTCATCGAACTCGACTGTGTCTCAGGAGAAAGCTGCGATGGACGCCTCTGGATCGAAAACCCCAAAGATGGCGCGATCGAGTCTGTTCGATCGCCTTGATTGGGCGCAGAATTGGTCAATTCGAGAAGACGGACGCTGGGGTGAAGAAAACCTCGCCGTCGTCGATGATGAAACTGGCAGATTCGATCGGGTTTTGCGAGTGCGCTACCCCGCCGGTTCGGCGAGTCCTCGGGTTTCGCGAGAAGAGGATGCACCCCTCGGGGGCAGTCAGTTTTATGCCGATTTGGATATCGAACCGCAAGCCTCGTTACGCCTCAGTTACTATCTCCGCTTTTCAGAAAACTTTGATTTTGTCAAAGGAGGAAAATTACCGGGATTCTTTGGGGGAACGGTTCATAGCGGCGGCGATATTCCCGATGGCACGAATGGGTTTTCCACCCGGTTTATGTGGAGACGAAATGGTAAAGGAGAGGTGTATGCCTATTTACCCACAAGTGAAGAATACGGGACTTCGATCGGGCGTGGAAATTGGAGATTTCGACCGGGACGATGGTATCGTTTGGAACAAGAGGTGATTTTAAATACTCCTGGAGAATCCGACGGAAAAATTATCGTTTGGGTAAATGGGGAAAAAGTTCTCGATCGAGATAATCTGAAATTCCGAACCACTGAAGAATTAAAAATAGAAGGAATTTTCTTTTCAACTTTTTTCGGTGGGGGAAATTCCTCTTGGGCAACACCAGAAGATGTCTCGATTTATTTTGCTAATTTTGCGGTGAGTGTGGATTAATGAGGAAGTTTCTTACCTGTTAAAATCTATAATAAATTGAATGTTACATCCATCTTTGAAAATTCAAGCCAAGATATCATGCTTAGATTTACAAGAATTGCAGATTTTGCAATCTCTAAAGATCGAGATGATGACGAAGGATGTTTTATTGTCTGCGAAACTTTAATCGATATGGTGTCTCAAGAGAATACCAATATACTAATTTTACAAAACAGAAAAATCGAATTTCCAGACATCGACTTATTTCATTTTCAGATCGATGGATGCGCTAGAGTAGAAGTCATTTTTGGACATCTGGATATTTTTGAATCTCAAAATCAAGAAGACTCCTCAAATCGTACATCTTCGTAAATAAATGCAATCGGAAATTTAAATTCTAGACTCCTGAGAAAAACCTCAATTTCCGGACCGTTTGCATTCGCATCTACAGCTATATAAGATGTCAGTTCCCATTTGTAATTAGGCATTCTTCGGAAACATTCAACGCTCATTTGTGTAGCATCCAGGAGGACATATTCCTGTAGCGTTTCAATATTGCGATAGTTCTGAAACTTTTTCCCTCTGTCAAAGGCTTCCGTACTCGGAGAAAGGACTTCGGCAATGAAACAGGGATGGTAAATGACATTCGTAGCATCTCGATCGCGATCGTCGCAACTCACCATCACATCGGGGTAGTGAAACGGTCCATTTTCCGATATTCCCAGTTTTACGTCAAAAACGAAGGGACGGCAGCGACTGCCGCGAAGATGGCTTTTGATATGAAAGAATAAATTAGCCGCAATCGTCCCGTGGGCAACGGTTCCCCCCGTCATCGCTACCACTTCACCGTTGATATACTCGTACTTCAACGCCTGTTGTTCTTCCCAAACCAAGTATTCTTGAGGCGTGAGGTACATCCGATCTGGACTGGCAACCATTTCCCGATTCCTTCCCGATAGCGTCATGGGGGTCTCGATCGTATTTTAGGCGATCGCTCCAAGGGCCGATTGCGGTATGAGAAGATAGACTCCATCCGTGCGATCCGATTCCGACGCGATACCCATGCACCCTATTCTGCAACGCTGCCATAACAGCCTTATCGTCTCTTGCCAAGCCCCGATCGACTCCCCCCTCCACGATCGGGCAGTGATTGCCGCCATGGCGCAAGCAGCGGTGAATCGGGGTGCTGTTGGGGTACGCCTGGATACCCCCGCCCACGTAGAAGCCGCCCGCCAACGCCTGCCGGATACGCCGATTATCGGATTATGGAAACAAACCCTTCCCGGTAGTGACGTTTACATCACCCCTCAGTTTCATCATGCCGAAGCGATCGCCGCTGCGGGGGCAGATATTATCGCGATCGATGCTACCTTGCGAGAACGTCCGGGGGGAGAAACCTTTGCCGATATCGTCGATGGCGTTCGCAAGAAACTGGGCAAACTGGTGATGGCAGATATCGATACCCTCGAAGCGGCGGAAGCGGCGGAAGCGGCTGGGGCAGATATCGTGGGGACGACGCTTTATGGCTACACTGCCCAAACCCAGCATCTGACACCACCGGGATTCGATCTGTTAGAACAAATGGTGAAACACCTCCAGGTTCCCGTCATTTGCGAAGGGGGAATTGCCTCCCCGGAAATGGCGAAACAGGCGTTAGCATTGGGGGCGGATTCGGTGGTTGTGGGGACGGCGATTACGGGAATTGATGCGTTAGTGAAGGCGTATCATTTAGCCGTGACGGGCGAAATGGAATAGAGTTTATTTGTACTCTTGAAAATTTGCCGATCGATGCAAATTCAGCTGGCTTTAACTTAAAAAAAGAGAGAGTCGGATATATTATGTATCCGACTCCCAAAATATCGATTTCAATCGATCGAAACAGAAGCGATCGATTAACGTTTCGCTAACTTCTTCGCCTTCATCTTCCGCAACCGAATCGACTGGGGCGTAATTTCCACCAACTCATCCGATCCGATGTATTCGAGCGCCCGTTCCAAACTCATATCGGCTGGGGCTTGCAACTGCACCAATTCGTCTCCGGTGGAGGAACGGTGGTTCGTCAGTTGCTTGGTTTTGCAGACATTCAAATCCAAATCCTGGGGACGATTGTTTTCCCCGACGATCATGCCTTTATAAACCTTGGTTCCCGGCGTGATGAAGAACACCCCGCGATCTTCCCCATTTTTCAAGGCGTAGAACGTGGCAGTTCCTTCCTCGAAGGCAATAATCACACCGTTGCGACGGGTTTCCATATTGCCACACAGCTGACGATAGTCCAGGAAGCTGTGGTTCATGATGCCCTCACCGCGGGTTAGACGCATGAACTCGCCCCGGAAACCGATTAAACCGCGAGCGGGAATGACAAACTCAAGCTGAGTCCGACCCATGCCGACGCGCATATCCTGCATTTCGCCCTTGCGTTCCCCCAGACGTTCGATGCAGCCACCGACGGCTTCTTCGGGTACATCGAGTATCAAACATTCATAAGGTTCGCAGGGCTGACCGCCAACCTCGCGGAAAATCACTTGGGGTTGGGAAACCTGGAACTCGTAGCCTTCCCGACGCATCGTTTCGATCAGGATACCCAGGTGCAGTTCCCCGCGACCGGAAACGGCAAATTTATCGGGGGAGTCGGTTTCGTCTACCCGCAGGGCGACGTTGGTTTCGAGTTCCCGCATCAGGCGATCGCGCAATTGCCGGGAAGTGACAAAATCTCCCTCTTGTCCGGCGAAGGGGGAATCGTTGATGGAGAAGGTCATCTGCAAGGTGGGTTCGTCCACCTTAATCAGCGGTAGAGCTTGGGGTTCGTTGGGGCAGGTAATGGTTTCGCCGATGTTGGCATTGGCAAATCCGGCAACGGCAACGATTTGTCCGGCACTCGCTTCTTGGAGTTCGATGCGCTTGAGACCTTCAAATCCCATCAGCTTGCTGACTTTGGATTTCACCAGATCTCCCGATTCGGTCACCAATGCCAATTGCTGACCCGCACCGATTTTACCGTTGTGGATGCGACCGATGACGATCCGACCCAGATAATCGGAGTAGTCGAGGGTGGTCACTTGCAGTTGCAGGGGCTTTTCGGGGTCGCCGACTGGGGGCGGAACGTGGCGCAGAATCGCCTCAAATAGGGGTTGCAAATCCTTGGGTTCCCCATCGAGGTCTTCTTTGGCGTAGCCATCTAAGCCGGAAGCAAATAGATAGGGGAAATCGCACTGGTCGTCATCGGCCCCGAGTTCGAGGAACAGGTCGAGGACTTTATCGATCGCACCGTAGGGGTCAGCTTGGGGGCGATCGATTTTATTCACCACCACGATCGGACGCAAGCCTTTCTCCAGGGCTTTTTTAAGCACGAACCGCGTCTGGGGCATCGGACCTTCGTTGGCATCCACGATGAGGATACAGCCATCGACCATGCCCAGAACTCGTTCGACTTCTCCACCGAAATCTGCGTGACCGGGGGTATCGACAATATTAATTGACGTATCTTTGTACTTAACGGCGGTATTTTTTGAGAGAATGGTAATACCCCGTTCTCGCTCTAGATCGTTGGAGTCCATGACACAATCGGGTACGTCTTCTCCCTCTCGGAAGATGCCAGATTGTTTGAGCAATGCGTCCACCAGGGTTGTTTTGCCGTGGTCGACGTGGGCGATAATAGCAACGTTGCGAATTGGGAGAGACATATTTTGTTTGTCTGCGATGTGCCTTGGACAGTTAGCAGGTAGTAAATGTAACGACGAATTATTTTTACAATAGAATTCTTAACAATTTTAACCGATCTCTTCCCATTGCGGAGGGGGAATTGGGGAGAGTAATGAACAATGAACAATTAATAATTCTCTCCTTGTCTCGCTCTCCCGAAGCCCCCGAAGCCCCCGAACCCCCAAAGCCCCCGAAGCCCTCAAATCTCAACGGCGATCGATAACGAACAGCCAGTCTTGCTTGTCTGGGGGGGTTAAAACGATCGCATCCTCAGAAGTCGCATCGGGTAGATCGGTATATTCACCCGATCGCGGGTTGAATTGGCGGATGCTGTAGGTTTGGCCCTTCTCTGCGGTATCGAGTGTCAGGGAAACTTCACGATCGGTATCCCGGATATAAACGGCGTATTGCTCGCCGGGGTTGGCTAACAGATAGTTCGTCCCCCGACCCTGAAGGCGATCTTCGCGGGGTTCGAGTTGCCACCAGTCGAGATCGGTAAAGAAGGTTTTGACGTGCTGCACCTGTTCTTCCCAATCGTCATTTTTGGGGGTATCCACGTTAAACGTATCGGGGTCGCGCCATCCGCCGAAATAGGTCGTTCCCCAACCGGTGACGAAATAGCCTCCAGCCATGGCAATATCCCAAGTTGCGTGGCGAATATCATCGACATCCTTACTATTGGGTTTATCCACCCGTCCGTCACCGTTTTTATCCCGCAGGTAGTAGGCGTACTCCGAGTTAATCACCGGTTTGGGCTGTTCGCGAGCATCCAGGATGCGCTGGCGCAGGCGGCGGTAGCTTTGTTGGAAGTCGCTAAAAGACATCCAATCTTCGGTGCCAAACTGCGCCACAGAAAAGGAGGCTTCCCCCGGATGAATTCCAATCGTGCGATCGTGGGGGTCGCTGCGGACAATTTCGTTGGCCAAATCCCGATACATGGATTTGGGTCCGTGTTCGTTCCATTCTCCAGCAACGTTAAACGCTACGTTGTAGGCACTGTAGCGGGCGATAATATATCGAGCGTAACGCAACCGCGCTTCATCGTCGGGAAATCCCCGCCAGTCTCCCACCTTGGCATCTTTAGCCCAGGCTAAAAATAGCATCACCATGATGCCGCGATCGTGGGCGTATTGCAGCCGCGCGTCCACTTCCTGCCAGAACGCGGGGTTAATCGTCTCGTCGGCATAACTCTCAAAAGCCGCTCCCCCATCGTTCTCATCTGCGAGTAAATTGGTATGGATGTAGTTAAATTGCTGCTCGGCACGCACGTCGATGTAGTGTTTGACCGTTTCGCGATTCAAGTTTTCGGCTTCGTTCGTACTCACCAAACTCCAGTTCGTATCCCCAAACAACCAATAGGGGGTTCCATCTTCATACTCAAAATGGTGAGGATGGGATTCTCGCACCCGAACGCCGCCGGAAAGATTGGATGGGACGCTCGTAAACGAACCCGTCTGACCGTTGAGGCCGCCATCGTTGGATTCGATTTTCCACTGCCAAACCCCTTCGCCGTTAGGGGAAAATCGAACGATCCAGCGATCGCCCCCATCCCAAAAGAGAGGAATCGATTTGGTCGTACCATCGGGTGCGGTAAAGGTTGCTGTTGCCGTGACTTCGTTGTAAGGATTGGTATAGTTGCCGGTGGTGGCGAACGATCGCTCGAATATTCCCAGGGACGGCACTTGCACCTCACCGGTGGCATTGACGGAAACCGTCACCTCGTCGCTGCCAGTCTTCTGGCCATCATCGGCACTCAGCTGCAACACGTAGGTTCCCGCCTTGGAAAATTGAACGGTGGTATCGGGTTGGCTGGCATCTTCAAAGGTCGCCTTTCCCGGTCCGGACACCTGCTGCCATTGGAGAGTGAGGTCGGTATCGGTTGGGCTATCGTCGCTGGCCGTACCGTCGAGTTGAATGGCTTTAGAAACCGCTACGGTTTGAGGAGATCCGGCACTCACGACCGGCGCGCGATCGATTGGCGTTTCCGGTGCTGTATTTTGGGGTGGGGCGGGTTGGCGGCAACCGACAGTGAGGGTGCAAGCGGCGATCGTCAAAGAGAGAGTTTTCGATCGAAGTGTAGAAGACCAGAAGGTTTTCATAGCAGGAAAGTTTGTTGCGCTCTCGGTATTCGTACAATGGGGAATCTTCCCTAAAGTGTAGACGAACAGCTATGGATACTGATACTTGCCCCCCGCCTGGTGGAGTGTCCATCAAAAGTGATACAAATCATGAGTCGGTGCGATCGCCAAAGCCATATTAGAAGAAGACAGTCTATCCCAACACGACGATGACGACCAATCTTCCCGGCTATCACCTGAGCGAAACTCTCTACCAAGGCACTCGCACCCTCGTCCATCGCGCCACTCGCACCAGAGATAGCCAACCCGTCATCATCAAATTTCTGCGAAACGAATACCCCAGCTTCAGCGAACTGGTTCAGTTCCGCAATCAATATACCATTGCCAAAAACCTCGATTTGCCCGGAATTGTCCAACCTTTATCTTTAGAAACCCACGGCAACGGTTACGCCTTGGTGATGCCTGATGATGGTTATGTTTCCCTCGGAAAGTGGCAAAAAGAACAATTTTCCCTCTCGGACTTCCTGACTATCGCCATTCAACTCGCCGAGATTCTCCACGGACTCTATCAAAACCGGGTCATCCACAAAGACATCAAACCGGCCAACATCCTCATTCATCCGGAAACCAAACAGGTCAAACTCATTGACTTTTCCATCTCTTCTCTGCTGCCCAAAGAAACCCTCCAAATTAGCAATCCCAACGTCTTAGAGGGAACCCTTGCCTACATCTCCCCAGAACAAACCGGACGGATGAATCGTGGTATCGACTACCGCACCGATTTCTATTCCCTGGGTGTGACCTTCTACGAACTCCTCACGGGAAAACTCCCCTTCCAAAGTGAGGATCCCATGGAGTTGGTACATTGTCACATTGCTAAATCTCCCATGGCATTGGGGAATGGGGAATGGGGAACGGGAAATGGAGAAGAGATTCCCTCGGTTATTTCCGATCTCCTGCTCAAACTAATGGCGAAGAATGCTGAAGATCGGTATCAGAGTGCTTTGGGGTTGAAATACGACTTAGAGAAATGTTTGTATCAATGGAAAGAAGCCGGCGAAATCGAGCCGTTTGAGTTGGGCGAACGGGATATTTGCGATCGCTTCACCATTCCTGAAAAGCTCTACGGACGCGAAGGAGAAGTCCAAACGTTACTCGATGCATTCGAGAGGGTGGCTCAAGGCGCATCAGAGATGATGCTGGTGGCGGGATTCTCCGGTATCGGTAAAACGGCTGTGGTCAATGAAGTCCACAAACCCATCGTTCGCCAACGGGGTTATTTTATCAAAGGGAAATTCGACCAATTCAACCGCAACATTCCCTTTAGTGCCTTCGTGAGTGCCTTCCGTGACTTGATGGGTCAACTCCTGAGTGAATCCGATGAAGAATTAGCCAACTGGAAAGCTAAGATTCTCGAAGCCGTGGGCCTCAACGGTCAAGTCCTCATTGATGTCATTCCGGAACTCGAGCGTGTAATCGGCTCACAGCCTCCTGCAACAGAGCTTTCGGGTACGGCTGCCCAGAATCGGTTCAATCTCCTGTTTCAGAAATTCATTGCCGTTTTCACCACCCCAGAACACCCATTAGTGATGTTTCTCGATGACTTGCAATGGGCAGATTCGGCTTCATTGAATTTAATGAACGTGTTGATGGGGGAGAGTGAGACGGGATATTTATTACTCTTGGGAGCCTATCGAGATAATGAGGTGTTTCCAGCTCATCCGTTGATGTTAAGTTTGGGGGAATTAGAAAAGCACAAGGCAACAGTTTCAAGCATTACTTTGGCTTCCTTGCCCATACTCAATATTAATCAGTTGATTGCTGAAACTCTTAGTTGTACCTCCAAGTTAGCTCAACCTTTGACCGAGCTAGTTTATCAAAAGACGAAGGGGAATCCATTTTTTACCACCCAGTTTTTGAAGGGATTACAGGTCGATGAGTTGATTATCTTCAATGGAGACTTGGGATATTGGGAATGTGACTTAGTTCGGGTTCGAGATGCGGCTCTGACCGATGATGTGGTGGAGTTTATGGCGACTCAGTTGCAGAAATTGTCCGAAGTCACCCAAGCTGTGTTGAAGTTCGCCGCTTGTATTGGCAATCAGTTTGACCTGGAAACCTTGGCAATTGTGTGTGAGTCCCCAGTTGAGGCTGTAGCAGCAGACTTGTGGAGTGCCCTACGAGAAGGCTTGGTTATTCCCATTACCCAAGCATACAAGTTTTTCCAGGTTGGGGAAAAAGAAGAAAAATATTCAGACGATGTTTCCGTTGGCTATCGTTTTCTACACGATCGCGTTCAACAAGCAGCTTATTCCCTCATTCCTGAAGACCAAAAACAAGCAAGTCATCTCCAAATTGGTCAACTACTCCAACAAAACTTATCAGAGATGGAGAAGGAACAAAATCTGTTTGAGATTGTTGGACATTTGAATTTAGGTCGGGAGTTAATCACTCAAGCTAAAGAACGAGAAGCCTTAGCCCGACTGAACTTAGCCGCCGGACAGAAAGCCTGCAATTCTACAGCCTATGTAGCCGCCAGAAGTTTTGTGCGAACCGGACTTGAGCTACTGACCGCGAACTGCTGGCAAACTCAGTATGAATTAACCCTTAATCTTTATGTGGCTGCGGCAGAAACTGCTTACTTAAATGGTAACTTTGAGAGCATGGAAGCCCTAGCCGTGAGAGTCTTAAAAGAAGCTCAAACAATTTTAGACAAAGTTAAAATTTATGAGATTCAAATCAGCGCACTGACAACCCAGAGTCAGATGTTGGAAGCGCTCGTCCTAGGTCAAGAGGCGTTGGGATTATTGGGAATTGAATTTTCATCTGAACCTGACGAAGTCTTGACACAAAAAGCACTACAAACCCTTACCGAACAACTCCAGGGCAAACAGATTGAGGAATTAATCGATCTACCGGTGATGAGCGATCCACAGACCATTGCCGCGATGCAACTGTTAGCAATGCTGTTTGCTCCTATTTTTCTGGCAAAGCCTGTCTTGCTACCCCTGCATTGCTCCATCATGGTAAGCCTATCCCTCAAATTTGGCAATGCATCTGCATCAACAATCGGTTATGCCGGTTATGGCATGGTGCTATCTGCCTTTTTGGGAGAGGTTGAAAGGGGCTATTGTTTCGGGCGAGCGGCACTGAACTTACTCGATTTGTTCAAGGTGCAGGAGTATAAGTCTCTAACTTTACTTTTATTTGGCGCTTTTCTCCAACATCGTCGAGAAGCACTGGGGACAAAAATCTCATCAACAGCGAAAGAGGGCTATCTCGCAGGAATGGAAACGGGTAACTTTCTATATGCTGGCTACAATATGAGCAATTATTTCCATCATAATTTCTTTGCCGGAGCATCTTTCGATGATTGGGAACCAGAAATAGATAAGTATTGTGTTGTCTTAGCGGGTATGAAGCAAGATTCGGCTCTAATTTACCTGAAGATACAACAACAGATGGTTGATAACTTGAGGAAATCTGTCAATGAACCAGATTTATTAAGTGGCACGGCTTACGATGAAACCTTGATGCTTCCTAAACATCATCAGGATAATGAACTCACAGCCATCGCTCGTATCTATATCGATAAGCTGATGCTTGCTTATCTCTTTGGTAACTATACCAATGCGCGAGACTACACTGCCCAAGCTAATCTCCATTTAATGGCTGTTGTCGGAACAATTCATATCCCAATTTTCTACTTCTACGCCGGATTAACCGATTTGGCACGATGCTCTAACCAGTCAGAAATTGAACTAGAAAATACTCTGACTTCAGTGGAAACCCATCAAACCACTCTAGCTCAGTGGGCAAATTATGCCCCCATGAATCATCAACACAAAGTCGATCTTGTGGAGGCTGAAAAATGTCGGGTTTTGGGAGAGAAAGTAGAAGCGATCGAATTATACGATCGCGCCATTGCCGGAGCCAAAGCCAACGAATACCTCCAAGAAGAAGCCCTCGCCAACGAACTCGCCGCTAAATTCTACCTCAACTGGGGCAAAGAGAAAATCGCCCAAACCTACATGGTGGAAGCCTACTATTGCTACGCCCGCTGGGGAGCGGGAGCCAAAACCGACCATCTTGAAGCCACCTATCCCCAACTGCTGACCCCCATCCTCCAACAACCCCAATCGTCCCTGACTCTAAACAGCACCACTACCCTCACCTCCGAACAAAGCGTTCGCACCTCTACCTCCACCACGACTTCCCTTCTCGATATCTCCGCAGCCATCAAAGCCTCCCAAGCTCTCTCGGAGGAAATCGAACTCGAAGCCTTGCTCTCCCAACTGATGCAAATCGCGATCGAAAATGCCGGAGCAGATAAAGGCGCATTAATCTTGAACAATGCCGAAACCTGGGAAGTCGTCGCTCAGTGCATCGAGGAAACCTGCAAGTTATCCGCTACTCCCCTCGATAATGCTCGGACTCTTCCAGCCAGCATCGTTCGTGCCGTCCAACGCACCCAAAAAACCGTCATTCTCGATCGCGCGGACAAAGACACTCGCTTTGCATCAGATACTTATCTGGGACAACAGCAACCCAAAAGCTTATTCTGCACCCCGATTCTTAACCAAAGTCGGCTCATTGGCATCCTCTACCTCGAAAACAACCTCAGTGCGGGAGCCTTTACTCCAGAACGAGTGGAAGTGCTCAATTTAGTCTGTTCCCAGGCGGCAATTTCCATCGAAAATGCCCGACTCTACGAACAATCTCAAAACTATGCCAAACAACTTGAAGGTACGGTGCAAGAACTTCAGCAGACGCAGCAACAATTGCAGAAATCGTTTGAAGACTTGAAACAAGCACAACTGCAAATGGTGCAAAGCGAAAAGATGTCGGCATTAGGGAATCTCGTGGCGGGTGTGGCTCACGAAATCAACAATCCCGTGGGCTTTATTGGCGGCAACCTCCAACCCGCTCAGGATTACGTAGACGACTTATTGGGATTAATTGACTTATATCAAGAGGAAAATCCCCATCCCAGTGAAGCCATCGAAGACGAAATTGAAGCTATCGACTTAGACTTTCTGCGCTCGGATTTACCCAAACTGATTGATTCGATGAAACTGGGGGTCGATCGCATCGCCCATATCAGTAACAGTTTGCGGACGTTTTCGCGCACGGACAAAGAACACAAAGTCCCCTTCAACCTCCACGATGGCATCGACAGCACTTTGCTCATTCTCAAACATCGTCTCAAAGCCAACGAACAGCGTCCGGCGATCGAAATCGTCAAAGAATACGGCAACATTCCAGAGGTACAGTGTTTCCCCGGACAACTCAATCAAGTATTTATGAATCTGATTGCCAATGCCATCGATGCTTTAGACGAAGGGAACGCCGATCGCCGTTTTGAGGAGATTGCTGCAAATCCCAACCAAATTACCATTCAAACCCACATCCAAGAGGAGGGAGTCACCATCAGAATTTCAGATAACGGGGTGGGGATGCCAGAAGAAGTCCAAAAACGGATATTCGAGCAAGGATTCACCACCAAAGGGGTGGGAAAAGGCACGGGGTTAGGAATGGCGATCGCTCGTCAGATTATCGAAGAGAAACATGGGGGTACGATATCTTGTACTTCCGAACCCGGAAAAGGAACCGAGTTCGCAGTCTGTTTGCGATAGATTGTGCACATCTGCGGGACACCCGGCAAAAAAAAGTGGCTCGACTTTCAGCTATACTTCGGCTCGACGCGATGGATCGAACTCGAAGCACGCGGGAACCGAAACAATCATCACCATCGAGACGTTCCCGTTGTCGCCAGGAGATGCGAACTGTTTGCGCTCCCCCCGTATCCGAAACCTCTCGGGTCAGACACGGGCAACTCCTGAAGCGTGAAAAACGACCCTGGCTCGGGGATAATAAGGGTGACGAACCTATAGGGTTCCTCTCGTGAGGGGTCATAAACCGGAATCATTCATGCACTTTCAACCGTTTTGGCGCTGGAGTCGGCGCATGGCAATCTCTCCAATCGTCAGGTTCGCAACGGTGGGATTCGTGCAACTGGGTAACGAGGGAATTCTATTCGAGCAACGATACTGCCGTTCGAGTCATGCAAGGAGGCAAAACACCGGCAGATTCCCCTCTCCCCTCCCCGAACGCAATCGAAAAGAATGTTGGGTGTGCGCTTCGATCGAATATATTTCTCTCTCCAGGTTTGCCAAAATTGACTCAATGGGTTCTGGAGTGGGTTCACCATGGAATACTCGTCAAATCGCGAGGATTACGAATTCGATCGGTCTTGAATTTCAACCTCCCCAGATGCAATTACCTGACGGTTTGGGTCCCAGAAACAAGATGATGAGGCAATTCATCTAACCCTGAGAGATCGTCTAATCCTAACAGACAGACCCGCAGAGGGAACTGTTAAAATCCAGTTAACTTTCGGCAACCGATTCATGAGTGATACCGTTCTAGACGTTCGCAACCTTCAAGTTCAATTCCAAACCAACGATAATCTCGTTCGAGCCGTGGACGGTATCGATTTCCAGGTTCGACGGGGTCAAACCCTCGGCATTGTGGGGGAGTCGGGTTCGGGAAAGTCCGTTACCTCCCTGGCAATTATGAACCTCGTCCCCACGCCACCGGGAAAAATCGCTGATGGGGAAATTTGGTTTCGCGATGCCGCCACAGACGATCGCCCGACGGAACCGGTTAACTTGTTGCAACTGTCTCCTTCCCAAATGCGAAACTATCGGGGAGGGCGGATCTCGATGATTTTTCAAGAACCGATGAGTTCCCTCAATCCGGTTTATACCATTGGGTTTCAGCTCGTCGAAGCGATTCGATTGCATCAAGATATCTCCAAATCCGATGCCCGCAAACAGGCGATCTCCAGCTTGCAGGAAGTACAACTCCTCCCTGACGATGACAAAATTCGGGAACAGGCACTCGACAAGTTGCGATCGAGCGCATCAGATGAGGCAACTCCTCACGCGCGGGAGATTACCCGGCAAATCGATCGCCTCAAACAAGAAATGCTCGATCGCTACCCCCACCAACTTTCCGGGGGGCAAATTCAGCGGGTGATGATTGCCATGGCGATCTCGTGCGATCCCACTCTGTTGATTGCCGACGAACCCACCACAGCCTTGGATGTCACCGTCCAGTCCACCATCCTCAATCTCATGCGGCAGTTGCGCGATCGTCGCGGCATGTCGATGATATTCATTACCCACGATTTGGGGGTGATTGCTGAAATCGCCGATACCGTGGCGGTGATGTATCGCGGGAAAATCGTCGAAACCGGAACCGTGCGCGATATCTTCCTGGCTCCCCAACATCCCTACACCCGAGGCTTGCTCGCCTGTCGTCCCACCCCCACCAAGCGGTTGCGATATTTGCCCACCGTTGCTGATTTTCTGAATGTCGATCGCAACGATGACACCTCCGAGGGCAATAATATTTCTTCCGATCGGGAAACCGCCAATGGATCTCCCCGGCAGGCTTCCCCCGCGCAAGCGTCACCGATTCAAATCGAAGAAGTCAGCGAAATCGAAATGGCCACCCGATTTGCTCGCTTGCGCCAACAACCCCCCTTACTTCAGGTGGAAAATCTGCAAGTGGGCTTCCCGATCCGGGGTTCCTTCGGGCAAACCCAACGTTACACCATGGCCGTTAACGGTGTTTCCTTTGAGGTTTATCCCGGAGAAACCTTGGGTTTGGTGGGAGAATCTGGCTGCGGCAAAACCACCCTCTCTCGCACCCTGATGCGCCTGATCGAACCCATGGGGGGACAGGCGATATTTGATGGTGCGAACATCTTCGAGATTCAAGGGAAACCCTTGCGCCAACTACGGCGGGATATCCAAATTATTTTCCAAGACCCCTTTAGCTCTCTCAACCCTCGCATTCCCATCGGCGAAGCGGTGATGGAACCGTTAAAAATCCACGGCAAAGACCAAAACCGCCGGCAAAATAGAGAACGAGTGCGGTATCTTTTAGATCGAGTGGGTTTAAATCCCGGGTGGAGCGATCGCTATCCTCACGAGTTTTCTGGCGGTCAGCGACAGCGAATTTGCATTGCCCGATCTCTGGCGCTCAACCCGCGATTTATTATCTGCGATGAGTCGGTTTCAGCCCTAGATGTGTCGGTACAGGCACAGGTACTCAACTTGCTCAAAGAGTTGCAGGCAGAATTCGGCTTAACCTACATTTTTATTTCTCACGATCTGAGCGTGGTCAAATTTATGAGCGATCGGATTATGGTGATGAACCGAGGCAAAATCGAAGAGATCGGCCCGGCAGAAATGATTTATCACAGCCCCCAGCAAGAATATACTCGCAAACTGATTGCGTCGATTCCCACCGGAGATCTAGAAAAACGCAACGTTCGGGTTCAAGAGCGGTGAGGTCGAATTGGGCCGAAAAAGAATGGAAAATTGAAATCTCTTTTCAAAGGGAAAAGCCATCGATTGAAACCGCGATCGGACCGTTCGCCCCCGGGTCGGCTCAATACTCGAAAACTAACAATGGCTGGTATGGTGGTGAGGGGGCAAATGGCGATCGGCTCTGAGCTTCGAGAGCGGTAGCTCAGAAATTAAGAGTGTCTTCTAATACTCCCAGACGCTCTCATTCGTTGCGTCTTCCAATCCATAGCCAGCTCGCCGATCGACCGTTTGCGTTCACCTCAAAACCCCACATCTTGGGGGGGTCACATGAGGATAAACATTTAATAAACTACCCACGAACAACGATCGATAGGGAAGCGGACGTATGAAACTCAAGTACCCAAAACATTCTCACATTTCCCTGGCACTGGCAATGGCAGCTTCCTCGATTCCGATCGCGGCAGCCTCTCCAACATGGGCGAAAACTGTAACGCCGTCAGTCAAAACCGCTACAGAACCCCTCGAGGAGATCTCCAAACTCCAACTCGACAGCATCGCCAAAGGAGAAACTTTACCACCGGTCACGGTCTCGCTCGAAACCCTCCAAATCGCCCAAACGCCCGCACCAGAACCGAACTTATCGCCAGAATCCGCATCCCCAACCCAGAGCGAGTCAGCAAGGTCGATCGATTCCGAAAACTCCGAGATCGCTGAGATTCGCGAACCGGATGCCCTCGATCCTCAACTGCAAGAACTTCAAGGTCAAGGACTCTCCCCACAGCAATTCTCAATCGATTATCGACCCCAATCTCCCATTCTGGGCGCTCGGGAGATTCAATTTTCCCCCGAAACCATCCGGCAAACCCAGCGCCCGAGGGCAGAAGAACTCGAATTTAACGACGAACATATCGGCGATCTGTCGAATCCCGTCCGAGGGCCTTTTAGAATTGAAGACCCGATCGTTTTCACCACCACCGACCTCGAAGAGCGAGAAACGGGTTTTTTCGCCGAGATTTCCCCCGCATCTAGCCGCGCGAAAGGGGCTTACGGAATTGCCACCCTCGGTGCAACGGGGTCTGGGGGGAATATCTTCGCCCTCGATATTGAAGGGGGACAGCGCACGGCCGGACTGGACCTGAGTTATACCCAAGCCGCTATCGTCGGGGAAAATGACAGCAGCATCGGCTATCGCATTAGCGCCTTTACCGATCGCGCCCCCAACGATAACTTTTTAGCGGGTGGGACGACGGTATTCCTGCCAATGGGATTTCGGCACGTTCCCTGGGTGAATCGCACCGGCGGGGAAGTGAGCGTGTTCGTTCCTTCTTCAGAGAACTTCGTGTTCGTTCCCAGCGTTCGTTACCAAAACGTTCAAATCAGCCGGGGGGCTTTCAACGATGAGGATATTCCCCGCGACGAGCGCGGCAATCGCCTCAGCTTTGCCGATGACGGCACTGACGATTTGCTTAGCGTGGGGTTAGCGGCTCAGTACGTGGATGTCTCGCGCGATCGACGTGCCGACGTGGTTGTCGAAGGGACTAAGTTTCAACTGGGCACCGAACAGTTTATTCCCATTGGAGATGCTGACGTAACGGCCAACCGCCTCAGCGGGGGACTCGTGCAATATTTCCCGGCGAATCTCTTTGGGTTTGCCGACGGTCCGAGCGTCTTCGTTATCGGTTTAGCCGCGGGTACGTTTATTGGCGATTTGCCCCCCTACGAAGCGTTTAGCTTGGGGGGTTCGTCTTCCGTACGCGGCTATGGAGATGGCGGACTGGGATCGGGACGTAGTTTTGTCAGTGCCACCCTTGAATATCGTTTCCCGATCGCCAACTTCCGCAGCGACACCATCCAAAATCTACGTGGTGCGCTCTTTGTCGATTACGGTTCGGCATTGGGTTCCCAGGGTAACGTCCCGGGTCAACCGGGGGAAGAGCGAGATAAACCCGGTAATGGAGCGGGATTTGGTGTCGGTTTGGGCGCCCAAGTCGATTTTTTGAACTACGTATGGGTCGATTTTGCGATTAACGATGAAGGTCGCACGGAATTTTCGTTTAATATCGGCGATCGCTTCTAATCGCTCTTTCTAAAAGCACTTTCTCAAAGACCTTTCTCAAAGCTCGAATCAAGGGTAGGCATCCCGACCGTTTGTCGGATTTTAGATCGCTAGACACGCTCTCGACGGAGCTACTCACTTGAGTTGGGGTTCACGATCGCATTGTGCCCAGTGCCAGGAAATGGTGGGGTGTTTGCCTATTTCTTGGCGAGGGTCGATCGGGGTAACGATCGATCTAAAACTGGCATGACTCGCAAAACCGGACTCCGATTCCCAGATGGCTGAGCCTACAGAGTGGGGGTTTGCCATTGCGATGGCGAGTCTAACCCGCAATGTTTTCGAGTAGCTGCCAGCAGTCGCTATTGGCGATCGCATCTTTGACCGTTTCAAACATCATGTGACAGTGGTTGTCTTTCTGAAGGGGTAATTCTTCGTTCTTAACGACAAACCTCATGCGTATTTCCTCTGTGAACTCAACGGGTCGATCGATGAGGACTTCCACGGAAACGAGCTTGGCAAACGCTACCCGACCGGGGACTTCGCGAGCCATCATGTAGTCCCCAGTATCGTAAACGATATCGAGATTGCAAGACTCTAGCACTTGGGCTAATTGAGTTCGCAGTTGCTCCAAGGGCGTAGAAATTGTAAATAATCCTGTGTAGCGAGCCATCGGTAACTCCAGGGCGCGACATCAAGATCCATCCTATCGGATCGAACCGAGAGTTGCTGAAGTTTGGATGACACTTCACGATAACCTCAATAAAGAGAGGGATTTGACTCTGAAGCAAAACTGGCGTTACTTAACTTCGGGGAATTTGCGAACTTGGTAGGCGAAGGAGTCGAGATATCGAAAGGTATGGCGACCCATTTTGCGCTTAAACGCGCGATCGGTTTGCTCTAAGACGGCTTCGGGAATGCTTTGCCATGCCTCAAAGGTTTGCCAGCGAATGACCAAAATTACTAGATCGTCGGCATCCGCTTCGATCCAGACTTCTTTGCCCAAGAAACCCGAATAGTTCTCGAGCATTTGCGTCCAAAGAAGCCGATCGAATTCTATGAATTTTTCTCGCATGGGGGGACGCACCTGAATTTTGAGCCATTCAATGACCATCGATGGTTGAGTTTTTGGGGAATGGGGTGTTGGGTGATGGGGGGATGGGGAGACAAGGGGACAAGGGGACAAGGGGACAAGGGAGACAAGGGAGACAAGGGGACAAGGGAGACAAGGGGACAAGGGAGACAAGGGGACAAGGGAGACAAGGGGACAAGGGAGACAAGGAGGATCTTGGAAGAGTGTCGCCACTAATCCATTGTCAATTGTGTATTGTCTATTCACTCCTTCCCTGCCCACGGTCACTTGTATCCTAACCAATGTTGCGATTGTACGTATGGCAGTCGCTACTGTAGGCGCGGACATGGGGTGATTGTGATGATTGACACGCGAGCAAGATGTTTGTACGCTCCGCACACGCGCGCGAATGCACGAATTGTCCTCACGAACAGGCGCGGTTTCTATCTTTCTATATCTGAACGAACCCGGGGACATCGACGATCGGGTTAAATCCGGATATTTAACCCCTAGATAATTATCGATCGAGTAGCGTCATCACTCGATCGAAACTTATAATTTCAGGCAAATCCGTCAGTTCTAAATAAGCCGATCGAATGCAAGTAAAATAGTTTTGAATACGGAAATAGCTAAGTTACGCATAATGGCTGATGAAAGCAAATCTGTAACAGCTTATTCTAAATAAAAAAGTGATTTGATTCGGTACGCTTTGCGATCGTAATTACATACACCTCGGTTGCGATCGGAATCACATATAAACCGTTCCCCGATCGCTGACAATCTTGACTTTATGCGTTCATTGCTTTATGTTTAGTGGTGCGACAAATCATAGGCTGACAGCTCTAAGCACTCAGTCTTGTGACCCGAAAACCTCTCTATAATTAACCCAAAAAAAGGTTGACATAGAGAGGTATTTCGGTATAGTTTCTTTAAGTGAGTGTAATATCGATACAAGCATCCAAAATGCGGTTGAGCCTATGATTTGTCGCAAAATCTACCAGGATTCCTCCGTTTTCGTGCAAGTTGAGAGCGCACCACTGATTAGCTGAAGTCGGAAAAACGAGAATTTTTGGGTGTAACTCCACGGCTGTTTTATGTCTTGGATATTGTCGTTCGAGCTGAGGAGACATTCTCAGTTCGAGCGACCCTTAGAGTATTGCTATCCCTGTAACAAAAACCAATCTCGTCAATTCATCGTTTTTTCCGTTCTGATGCCGATCGCTACGAACTTCTAATGCATGCCAAAAAATAGAAAATCATGGAATCCAAGCATCACGAAAACGAACAAGTGGCATCGGGTTTGATTTCTCTGAAATTCAACCTCACCCAAAAAACCATTATTGCCATTCTCAGTTCGCTCTCTTTATTCAGTAGCGGTTTCTACGCTGGATTTGCCCACGGGTAGAATCTCTCGAAAATCGGCGAACCCCCATCGCTAGCCGCACCCGAACCATCTGAACGCTCTTAAGGTTCTTTTTAAATCGGTGTTCGATTCGTTCTCGACTTTAAAACTGAGGTGGAACCGATGCGATCGCCTATTCTGGTGTGATGAAGGCGATCGCAATTGAGTCGCATTTTTATCGCTCTGGCCCGAGATCGTTGGGGGATTGCGTGAGGTCTATTGCTAAGCCGAAAATCTCAGTCATCGCATTGACCGGTGGCACACCAGCAAAACCTCCTCACCAATAGGTATTATCCCCCCGAAGCCCCCGAAGCCTCCGAAGCCCATCGTCACTTGTGTCCGCGCCCGATATGGTGACTGCTATCGCTTCGACCGAACGACCTCATCGGTAAATAGTTGGGTTGAATCCCTTCTTTCGCCTTCGATCGCACCTTGTCAAATCCATTCAGAATCTTGCTATTGACCCCCATTTCAGATCCGGATTGCCCATCGCCTGCACCGTTAACTGAAATAATCCGAAAACTCAAGACAGACACTTCGTACCGATCGTGATTCATTCCTTTGGCATTTCAACCCAAGATAATGTAACCCCAAATTCCCCTCTCGAGCGTCCTATCAAAATTATGGCCTTGGGGGATTCGATTACCGATGGCTACCACATTCCGGGGGGATATCGCACCGACTTGTGGTACCGCCTGACCAAACGCGGGTATCCCATTCGCTTTGTCGGTTCCCTGAGTAACGGCCCGGAAATCCTCACCCAGAAGCAGCATGAAGGACATTCCGGCTGGACGATCGACCAAATCCGCCGCCAAATTGAAGGATGGTTGGCTCAGTCTCAACCGGATATCATTTTGCTCACCATCGGCACCAACGACGCGATCCGATCTCCTCAAATCGAAGGTGCTGTCGAGCGCCTTAACTATCTAATTGACGAAATTTTCGCCCAACTGCCTCAGGTAGATCTTCTCGTCGCCTCTCTTCCCCCCATCGGGGAACCGGTCATTAACGAGCGAGTGTTGTACTACAACCACCAGGTGAAGGAATTAGTATCGCGAAAACAGAGCGAACGGCAGCATCTCTATTTCGTCGAGACCCACTATATCTTCGACTTGGACGACTTACCCGATGGAGTTCATCCCAATCGGGAAGGGTTTCGCAAAATGGCGATCGTCTGGGATACTGCTCTAGTGCCAATTTTGAACCAAATGTGCTGACGGCTCAGGTCGGAACCAACTCTCCCGGACGGAGTTGAGACCATTTTCCCTGCTCTAGCTTAAAGCTCTCGCAGCCGACGACATCCCATTCCATCTCGACGAGATCTTCCTGGGGACGGATATTGACGTTTATCGTCGGTTCGACGGGTTCAAAATCTGGGGTGCTGGTTAGATGCGGCTGTTGGTGCTGCATCTCAACAGCGTGGTACGTTAGACAGCGATCGACATAGTGACAGTTTACGCAAATACACATAATTCGACCTCCAGGGATTTGTTCCTATATCTTAGGCAGAAAATCCATTTCTGGGGCATTCAATGGAGTTTCGTTAAGTCATTTGGCCCCTCGGTGGGGGCGCATTTAAATTGGGGATGAGGGAATAGACGAGGTGACGCAGTACGCCCAGAGAGAATAAGGGGGATAATAGAAAATTTAGGTTCCGCTGGGCCAGCCGAGCTTTCTCTGCTTTCAAGGGAATGCTTTTCGCAATAGATGGGTTCGCGAAGCGTCTCTTGCAGCAGAATCTCTCGTCGGGAATCAACATGATGTTGAAGGTTTTGCTCCCCCCGCTCACATTCACCAAAATCTAAAAAACCCATCCTTGTAAGCTCTACCCCCAAGAGCTACCGAAGCCGACGGTCGCTTGTCTCTAACTCACCAATGTAACGACTTACATATCCTCTCTACTCACTTATCCCAATGTGCTAATGTTTCCTCGCAGCACCATCTGTACTCTATCTCCTCAAACCTGGCCCTTTAGTTTGGAATGGTTGCCCCCATCGACGTATCTCGTCGGGGGTGCGGTGCGTGATGCCTTACTCGATCGCGCGTCGGACTATTTCGATCTCGACTTCGTGCTGCCGGAAAATACTGTAGAAACCGCTCGCAAACTGGCCCGCCAGTACAATGCCGGATTTGTTCTGCTCGATCCCCAGCGACAGATTGCCCGCGTCGTGTTTGAAGCGGGAACGGCAGATTTTGCCCAGCAGGAAGGGGAAACCCTCGAAGCCGACTTGCACCGCCGGGATTTTACGACCAACGCGATCGCCTACAATCCGCACGCGAAAACCTTTTTCGACCCCCTGGACGGTCGTGAGGATTTGCAGCGCCGTTGCCTGCGGATGGTGACCCCAGAAAATCTCAAAGACGATCCCCTGCGATTGCTAAGGGCGTACCGACAAGCGGCGCAACTGGGGTTTACCCTGGAACCGGATACCGAGGCGGCTATTCGTCAATTTGCCCCGCTTCTGGAGCGGGTGGCCGCCGAACGGGTCAACTCCGAATGCGGCTACCTCCTGGGAACGGCAAAGGGGACGCCATGGCTGATTCGCGCCTGGGAAGATAGATTGCTCTGTGTTTGGTTTCCATCCGCGAGTGCAGAGGGCATCGCGCGGCTGTCACAAATCGATCGGGTCGTGGAAGAGGCGATCGCCGCTCACCCGGATTTAGCCCCCCTCCTGATGCGAGAAATTCGTCCCACCTTGAGAACCACCGGCATCGCGATCGCCAAACTCGCCACTTTGGTAGCACCCGACCCCCAACTCGCGGAACGGGAACTTCTGCGACTGAAGTATTCTCGTCCGGAAATTCGCAGCGTTGTCTCCTTGCTCGCGGCTTGGAGTCAAGCCAATTCCACCGAAGCGATCGAACAATTATCGATTCGGGAGCTATTTTTCTGGTTTAAAGGGATCGGTGACGTGTTGCCGGCGTTTGCAGTCTTTGCCCTCGCCTCCGGTGTTTCCCCAGATGCGATCGCCCCCTTAGTCGCGCGCTACCTCGATCCGGACGATCCGGTGGCGCACCCGCAACCCCTGGTGAGTGGGAAAGACTTGATGCAGGCGATCGATATTCCCAAAGGTCCGCAAATCGGTCGTCTGCTAACAGCAGTTCAGATTGCCCGCGCTCAAGGTAAAATTTCGACCCCCGGCGAGGCGATCGAATTTGCCAAAATCTTGCAATCGGTGGAAGAGAGTGGGTGAGAGCTTCGGGAGCAGGGGAGGCTTCGGACGCTCCGGATGCGGAGAGGGGGAGACAAGGGAGACAAGGGAGACAAGGGAGACAAGGGAGACAAGGGAGACAAGGGAGACAAGGGAGACAAGGGAGACAAGGGAGACAAGGGAGACAAGGGAGATGAATTTTCCCCACACCCAACACCCCACTTCACGGTGAAGCGCGAAGTATTCAACCGAACGGGATGTTCACATGGCTGAATTTTCATGGCGTAATTCACACTCTCCATCCCCGCGTCTCCCCGTCTCCCCGTCTCCCCATCACATTCCCCCTTCCCGAGAAACTCGTAGCGTCAAGAGCGCAAACAGCTATCTGTGTAAAAATCAAAGCTAAATCCTTACATTTCTTTAGAGTTGAATCCAAATGCCAGTTGTCAGCTTAATTCCAGCGCGTTCCTACCAACTCGATTCGCTGCGATCGCTTGTGGAAACCTTGCTCGAACCGATGGGGGGAATGGCAGCGATCGTCAACCGAGGCGATCGGGTTCTTCTCAAGCCCAATCTTCTCACCGGAGCGCGTCCGACGAAAGAATGCGTGACTCGCGTGGAGTTGGTCGTTGTCGTTGCCCAGATGGTGAAAGAGGTTGGGGGAAAACCCTTCCTCGGTGACAGTCCCGCCTTTGGTAGCGCCCGGGGGGTTGCCGAAGCTAATGGGTATTTGCCCCTCCTCAAACAGTTCGACATTCCGATCGTGGAGTTTCGCGGACAGCGATATCAAACGAGCGAAGGTGACTTCAACCATCTGCGATTGAGTAAAGAGGCGATGGAAGCCGACGTGCTGATTAATTTGCCCAAAGTTAAATCTCACATGCAGCTGACGATGACGTTGGGGGTGAAGAATCTTTTCGGTTGCGTTCCCGGTAAGATGAAGGCATGGTGGCACGTCGAAGCTGGTAAGGATGCCGATCGCTTTGGGACGATGTTGGTCGAAACCGCCCGCACCCTCGCTCCCAATTTAACGATTATCGATGGGATTATCGGTCACGAAGGCAACGGTCCCAGTGGCGGCGAACCTCGCGAACTGGGGGTTTTAGGGGCATCCCGAAACGTATTCGCCCTCGATCGCGCGTTGCTCGATATCCTCCAAGTCGAACCGGAAATCGTGCCAACCGTTGCGGCTTCTCAACGGCTGGGGTTGTGTCCGGAACTCAGCGAAATTGAATTTCCCCTATCCCATCCCCGCGAATTGCAGTTCGCGGACTGGAAACTCCCCGATGCGATCGCCCCGATTGATTTTGGGTTGCCTCGAATTGCCCGTTCGACCTTTAAACATCTCTACATTCGCTGGATTAAGGAACCCATGAATGCCTATGGGAAGCGCTAAGCATGGGTTTAATGTTGAAGACTTGAAGACGCAATCCCCATTGGTGACAGGTTTTGCTTATGTGCTATCGGTCAAGGGTTGTGGGGTGTGGGGTGTAGGAATTAAGCGCAACCCGAGCCATCTCTTCTTTTAAGTCTCTCGGTCGGCGTTTCCTTGCGCAAGGGGAGCGTTCCCTGGCGTCTGTCGCGCGAACTCGGGGTCCGACCGTTCCCCACGCCCCCAAAGCTCCCGATGCCCCCGATGCTCACTTGAACCGGAATAGTCAGCATTGAACCAAACGCAATCTTACCCGGCCATAGACCCTTGCAGCTCCATGCGTCTAGACCAAAGCAAATTTTTATACGCTTCGTGTTCCACTTTGAACACTTGAGAATTCAAGCTGGCAATAATTTCTTGACCTTCTTGGGTGACTTCGAGATGCTCCAAGGCTGTTTGAATGAGGGGATGGACCACATTCCAGTAAAAGTCGGGGTAGCCTCGACGTAAATCTCCCGGATGTCGGTATCCGAGGGTTTGGTTCATCCCCGTTTCTTCAAACTCGTAGAACAAAGCGCTAATTTTGTGCAAGTAGCGCGGGTCTCCCAGTTGTCCGATCAGGTCGGCAGCCCGCAACAAGCCGGGAAAATCAGTCGTATCTCGATGGAATTCCCCGACTGGAACTGGGAAACGAGTCAGTTCGATGAGTTGCTTGATGAATTCTGTATCGATGAGCCTGTGACTTGCGAAACGCTCCTCGATGAAGAGTTTACCGCGATCGACATGATAGGGGGTGAGGCTAGCATCCGTGGCTCCTGGGGGCAGTGCGACAATGCGATCGTTGACTCCCGTGGCGTACAATCGATCGGCTGCCGAATCGCGACGACAAACGCCTTTGACGTAACCGACATCGTGACATAGAGCGGCAATCGTAAAGTGCAGCCACTCTTCGGGAGAAATTCCGCCATGGGAAATATGCTTGCCTCGCAGAATTTCTTGCCCGACTAACGTCACGAAAATCGTATGTTCGACATTGTGATAGAGGGCATCGCTATTGGCAATTTGTTCGAGTGCCATGCCACCGACCCAGGCAATCAGCTCGGTATAGTTGGCATTAAAACCACCATAAATATGATGATAACTATCTTGTAAACGAGCGATAAAGTTATCGATCGTCAGTCGTGTTGGATTGTACATATCGATTTTGTACCCCGGTCTGTCAGGAGAGTTAGCTTACCCTAAAGCCATATCAAAAGTTTGGCATGACTTTCTTAAAGATGGAACCAGGAAAACTCATAGATTTTTTATATTTTAGTGAGCCTTTAAGCGCTTCTACAACCCGTTGGCGACTCATTTGAAAAAACCTCATAAAATCTCATAAAATCTCATGAAATTTTCAATGGGTAGCGATGTGAGTCCGAGCAACTGCTGTTGAAAATCAGTAAAATTGCTTATTGTTACTAGAATCTTTACAAAACAGTTTGCCAAAAATACCGATTTCGGAGATCCTTGCCTCAACAATGGGCAAACAGCGGGTATAAGGTCGGGATCGCCCAGGCTGACGACCAAAATTCGCCCTCTCGGCTGTGAACGGTCCTGGGTGAATAGACGGAGTTCGTACCCGCTGAGGAAAGATTGCTGTAAAATTAAACGACCCTGGGTTTGGGTTGGCAAGATCTCGAAAAAACTGCGATCGCTTTGACAAATTCACTGTGGTGGGTTCGTTTGGCTCGACCGCGGTCTCTCTCTCTCCTCGCAAATCGAGCCTATCGCTACCAATTTTGTCGTGATGGATAGACAAGTCGCCTTAGAGTTTATCGATCGATTAACGTTTGAAAAAACGGGAAAACATTTAAGCGATCTCGAGCGTAAAGTTTTTTTGGGGTCTTGGGAAGGGAAAACTTACGAAAAAATTTATCCGATCAACCCTCAATACATTGAAAAAGATGTTGGATACAAACTTTGGAAAAAACTCTCTCAGGTTTTAGGAGAAAAAGTTAAAAAAAAGACAATTAAAGGTGCGATAGAACGAGCGCATCATGATGACGATTGGCGAAAGACTGCTGCTTCGATCGAACCGGAACAAAAGTCGCGCTCGCAACCCAAAACCCTCTTTATTTCCTACCGAGCCGAACAGCCAGATTTAAGTTTGGCAGTCGAACTGAGTCGGATTGCAGTGCGCGCCGGATATCAAACCAATCTCGGTCGAGATGAATTAACCCACATCGATCGACAGTTGCAACAATGCGATTACTTTATCCTTTTGTTATCTCCCCCTTCCGCCGGTCGCGAGATGGCCATCGAACAGTTGCGACGCATCAAAGAATTACGGGATGCTCGGGGGACATCTAAACCCATGGCGATCGCCATTCGGATCGATTGTCCCTGGGATTTCCCGCTCAACCACGATCTGCGGGAGTACCTCCACCACAGCTATCAATATGAATGGCACTCCCGTGCAGATACCCTCGAACTCATCCGAGCCGTTTTGAATTTGCTCGATCGAAACGAGATGGCACCGCCACCGACGGCATTAAAATCCTCATTGGATGCCACGGGTGAAACTGGCAAAATCCCGGCGATTTTCGATTCGTTACCCTTACCCGTTGCCGAACCGGAACTACCCAACGGACAGGTGCGACTGGCAAGTGCGTTTTACATCGAGCGATCGCCCAACGAAAAACTCTGCTACAAGGAGATTGCCACACCCGGGGCGTTAATCCGGATTAAAGCCCCCCGCCAAATGGGTAAAACCTCCCTGATGGCACGCATTCTCTACGATGCTCGCGAGCGCGGATATCGAACGGTTCCCCTCAGTTTTCAACACGCCGATACGGCTGTTTTCACCAATTTAAACCAGCTTTTGCAGTGGTTTTGTGCCAAGATTGCCTGGAAGCTGCGGCTGCCTTACCAGGTCGACGAACATTGGAGCAGCTATTTTGGCAGCAAAGACAACTGTACGGCCTATTTTGAAGATTGTCTGCTGTGCGATACCGAAGCCCCCCTGGTGTTGGGTTTAGATGAGGTCGATCGGGTTTTTCAACATCCCAAAATTGCCGACGATTTCTTCGGCTTGCTGCGTGCCTGGTACGAAGAGGCGGGGTACGGCGATGGTAACAGCCAGTTGTGGCAGCGGTTGCGCTTGGTGGTGGTTCATTCGACGGAAGTGTACGTTCCCCTAAATGTCAACCAATCGCCATTTAACGTCGGATTGCCCATCGAATTACCAGAGTTCAATATCGAACAGGTGCGCGATATCACCCAACGCCACGGACTCCAGTGGTCTAAAGATCGGGTGGAGAGATTGATGGGATTGGTGGGGGGTCATCCCTATCTCGTGCGGTTGGCACTGTACCACATTGCCCAAGGACAACTGACCCTCGAAGCGCTATTGCAAACGGCGGCAACGGAAGCGGGACTCTACGGCGACCACCTGCGCCGCCACCTTTGGAGTTTGCAGAAGCACCCGGAACTGGCCGATGCTTTCGGTCGGGCGATCGCGAGTTCTACTGCTGTCGAACTCGAATCGGCGATCGCCTTCAAATTGCACAGTATGGGACTGGTTCACTTGCAAGGCAATTACGTGATGCCTCGCTTTGAGTTATATCGGCAGTATTTCGTCGATCGTTTGGGGGAGGGATTGAAAAGTTAAAGTTATAGATAAGTACCCTTTTCATTACAAATTTTCAGCCATGGGGAATAGGGAATGGGGAGTGGGGAACGGGGAATGGAAAATACTTGCTCCCACCGCGTGTTCTAACACGACGGCATATAGCTATAACAACTGCCACAGTGATAATTTTTCGATTTCGATGCTATTAACGTCAGTTTTGGATAAGACTGTGACCGGTGAGGATGGGGAATGGGGAATGGGGAATGAAGTACCCAACTCACCCGCAAGGAGATTCTCCCTGCTGACGATCGCTCTATTTTGCCCTCAGCTTTCTACAAGCGACCCTCGCCGGCACAAAACCCAATACAATTCGAGCGGGGCAACGCCTTCGGACAGAGGAAATAAGCGATCGCCCTTCGCCCAGGGTACGAACCAATCCGTCGGCGGCCAGGCTTCCGGTGCGAGGTGAGTTCGTTCGTACTCCACCACCGACTCTTCGGAAACGATCTCGAAAGGTAAATCCGCCATCGCCTCGGCCAGTTGCGCTCGGGTAAAAATATACGAATCGGTGACGCGGCTCATTTGCTGGGCGAGCAAATCCGGTTCGTATCCGGGTGCGGCTAAAAATAGACTAAACAGCAACCACCCCCCCGGTGCGATCGCCTCCCACAGCTTTTCCATCAAATGCCGTAACTGTTCCGTGGCGTTGAAATGGGGAATCACTTCCGATAACACCACCAATTGGTAGCGTTGGGGAAGCAGTGACAATTGCCCATCGAGTATATCGCCCACCGTCCCCCGCACCTTCAACCGTTCGCCATCGGCTTCCCGTTGCAATTTGGCGACGAACTCGCCCGATAACTCGATCGCATCCACGGGATGTCCTAAACGCGCCAACGGCAGGGTATTGCGCCCGGTTCCCGCACCGATATCGAGAATGGGAGTCGTGGCAGGGTTTCCCGCCAGAGTCCGGGCAACGGCGATCGCTTTGGCATCGGGATAGCGACCGAAGAAGGGTTCGTCGTGGTTCGCAGCTAATCGATCGCACCGTTCGGCAAGGGTTTCGATCGTGGTGGCAGCGCGGCAGGCTAACCCTTTTCGCGGGGGTGAGGCGGGTTGGTATTCGACGATGAGGCGAGAGTAGGGTGAGGCGAGATAGCCTTTGGCGAGTTCGGCAACTAATCCCCGCCCGAAACTGATGCGTTCGCGATCGGATAGGGGTTGACCCAAAATCGCAAACAGCTGCCCGAATTGCTCGACGTAGCGATCGATGAGGGTGGGAACGCAGGGCAGACTCCAGGTGCCGTGGATTTTGGGTCGATCGGTCACCAGCGACAACTGACCGGTTATTCCGGCTTGGCAGGGTGGCGCGGTTTCGTAGCTAAAAACCAGCCACTGGCGATCGCGATACCCTTCTTCTAGCTTGCTGGCAAATGCCTGACAAAATTGACTCCATTCCGAGGGCGATAGAGGATTCCCCAGGAGAGCGAACAGTTGCTGCAATCGCTGGAGGTCCGCTTTTTGCCGATCGGGTTCGCAGGGAAATGCAACCTCCCCGCGAACGGCAGACCAAAAGGGCAGACCTGCTAGGAGGGATTTGTGGAGAAGATTGGGTTCGGTGACGGGATTTGGGGACACGGGGGTAGGGGAGGCTATATTTCTTCTGTTTCCGTTGGCATAGCTTGCGCTCTGCGCAGATTTCGCGCTTCCGAATTCGTTGTCTGTCGTTTCTCCCCACACCCCACACCCTACACCCCACACCCCCTTCCAACCAAAAACCCGCTTTCGATTGCGAAAACGGGTTTCCTAAAACTTTGCCATCGGTACAAAAGTTTTTTCGAAACTGGGGCTATTTACACCCGGTAAACGTAACTTCTGGAAAACGAGTTTGAGCGACAGCCATCGGTTGCCGTTTTCCTTCTTCCTGCCAGTAGTTAATTACTTCCGTGGCTTTGTTGAGAAGTTCGACTCGTTCGAGTTCGGAAATCCAGTGTTTGGCTTCCATTTCGGCTTTGAGCTGTTCCCAAGCATCGTTCCGAGGCCAAAAGAAGTAGGATGTGAGGGGGCTAGTACCTTTGCCGACTACTTGGTCGACGGCTAGGGCGACATTATCATCTAGCCAGAGAACTTTAAGAATGAATCTGGACAATCAGACCTCCACAGACCAACTTAACGTTGCATATAAAGTTTTACAAACATTTACTATACTACATTCAGGTCGGGGATGGAAAGGCATTCCCACGTTGCAATTGGGGAAATAATAGGGGATGAGTCAAGAATCCAAGAGAATGACGGCTAAAACTGGCGCGATCGCCGTATTTGATATCGATGGGGTGATTCGGGATGTGGGGGGGTCTTATCGCCGCGCCCTCGCCGACACGGTGGAACAGTTTACTGGGGGCGCATTTCGCCCGACTCCCGAAGATATCGATCGCCTCAAAGCAGAGGGACAGTGGAATAACGACTGGGAAGGGTCTCAGGAGTTCGTATATCGGTATTTCGAGAGTCTCGGACGCGATCGCTCGGAGATCGAGATCGATTATGACGAGTTGGTGGCATTTTTCCAATCCCGCTATCGAGGGGAAGACCCGGAAAATCCCGATCGATGGACGGGGTATATTTGCCAGGAACCGCTACTGGTGCGTCGGGAGTATTTTGAGGGACTGACGGCTTCGGACATCGCCTGGGGCTTTTTTAGCGGCGCGACACGGGGTTCGGCAAGTTACATTTTAGAAAAACGTTTGGGGTTGACAGTTCCGACGCTGGTAGCGATGGAAGATGCACCGGGAAAACCCGATCCGACGGGATTGCTCGATACGGTGGCACAACTGGAACAACAGCATCCCGATTGCCAGAACCAGCCCGTTCTCTATGCGGGAGATACCGTTGCCGATTTGTATACTGTCGAAAAAGCCGCGAAATTGTATCGGGATCGTCGCTGGATTGCGGTTGGTATTTTACCCCCTCACGTCCAAACGTCTACAGCACGTCGCGAGGCGTATATTCAGTTACTCGAAGATGCGGGGGCTGCGGTAGTTTTGGAGAATATCGAGCAGTTGGATGGGGCGAAGATTCGATCGCTCCTATAGCTACATCGCCATATGGTTAGGGAACAGTAATCGTAGGCAGGGGAGGCTCCAGGGTGCAGAGGGAGCAGAGGAAGAATGGGAAAAATGCACGCTATGTTTGGTGTCCGAACTGCCTTGGAGATGGCTATATCTCTTTAAATTTTCAAGGGGAGGTCAATCGATTTAATGCAATACATAAACAGCTCAAATAGTGACTCGCAAAATCGACTCGAATGGCTCAAAGAGGAACTCGATCGAGGTAATGTTTCACCGAAACAATTAGAACTTGCAGCGTATTTGGGAGATTTAGACGCGAAAACTTTAGTTGATGTTCGGGAGTCACCAAATCTGGGAGATCTAAGGAGTTGGCTTTACGGTTTGAATATGGGAGGAAAAGCGGCTCTGGTTCGTATTTGTTTCCCTTTTGCACGGGATTGCCTGAGTAATTGGCACTCCTGTATCAGCGATTGGCATTCCGACAAAAATCGGTCAACGAATGGGAACATGGAATGGTTCGATCGACTTCCTAGAGAAGAATGGTTTGAGAATTTTTCAAAAGCCGTCGAAGTGTCCGAACGTTGGGTTTTACAACCCAGTCGAGAGTCCATTCGACTGGCAACAAAACTCCAACACCAACTCTACGATATTCTTTGTCAGATCGATCTGCTTTGTAGCGAGGGAGATTTCCCTGATGAGGGGCTTTATATTGCCCAAGTTTCCTATTATACGATCGGGGCAACGGCATGGAAGGTTGATGAGGCAACTGCTGACTATATCGAGTCAGGAAAGCTGGCAGAAGTAGAGGCGATCGCTAACGCCGGACCCGCTTACGAAATGGTGGAAACGGTCACCATCGCTAACAAAATTTTAAAACAAAAAGATGATGAAATTCGGGCTAGAATTCAAGGTATTTTACGACCTTGGATCTTCAATTCAGAGAAAAAGTCTGATGGCTGACGGCTAATCCCTGAATGCTTCCCTGCCAAATTTTCCAATTTGCGTCACGATACAATAATTAAGAATCGTAAACAAAACGCAAACCAGCCTGCGCACCGCCACATCTACCGGGGAATCATGACCAACTCTCACCGCCCATCCTCCACTGTTGAATCGACTGAGTCTATCGATCGCCTCGAAACCCCGATCGAAGAGCATCCCCAAGAAGCAGCCCAAGAACCGGTCCAAGAACCCCTACGAGTAGCCGAATCCTCACCGCCACCTCCGATGCGCTGGTGGGTGATTTTGGTGATGGCGATCGTCCTGGCGGGAGGTGTGGGATTTTGGCAGGGACGGCAATCCCAAACCCAGTCGGCAGCCCCCTCCGAAGGTAGACCCAGTCGCCCGGTGAAAGTCGATCTAACCCCCATCGAACCCCAAACCCTCCAGGATGCGGAAAGCTTCGAGGGCAACTTAGAAGCGGAAGAACAAGCGGTGTTGCGGGCGGAAGTGGACGGCCGGCTGGTGGATATTTACGTGAGATCGGGGGATTTTGTGGAACGGGGGCAGGTTATCGCCCAAATCGATCGCGCGGAAGCGGAGGTGGAGGTATCCCAAGCAGCAGCCCGTTTGAGCCGTGCCGAGGCGCGTTTGGCGCAGCTTCAGGTGGGGACGCGGGAGGAGGAAATCGCCCAGGCTCGATCGCGGGTCGATCGGGCGGAGGCGGAAGTTCGGGAGGCGCAAGCGGATTTGGATTTACTCAAAGCCGGAACTCGTCCGGAAGAGATTGCCGAAGCCGAAGCGAGTGTGGCGGAAGAAAACAGTGCCGTGGCGGAAGCGGAGTCGCGGTTGGATTTGGCGCGCGATCGCGTCCGGCGCAATACCCAACTCGAAGCGGATGGGGCGATTTCCCGCGACGATCTCGATGCGGCACTGGATGAAGAACGGCGAGCACAGGCGAATTTAGGGCAAGCGAAAGCCGCCGTTGCCGAAGCCCAAGAACGGGTGCGACGACTGAAAAACGGTTCTCGAACTGAGGAAATCGATCGGGCGGCGGCGGAGGTGGCGACGGCGCAAGCAGAGGCAGAAGAGGTGCGGCAGGAGTTGCGAGAGTTGGAAAATGGGGCAACTCCCGAGGAAATCGCCCAGGCGCAGGCGGATGTGGAGTTAGCCCTGGCAGAACTGGAAGCCTCGGATGTGGGAGTGCGGGAAACGGTATTGGTAGCTCCGATTTCCGGGATTATTGGCGATATCGAACCCAAGGTGGGGGACTACCTGCGGGAGGGAGACGAACTCACGAATGTGATTCAGAATTCGGTGCTGAAGCTGAATTTGTCGGTTCCCCTGGAAAGAGCCGCTCAACTGGATTTGGGATTGCCGGTGGAAATTTTCGATACCTTCGATACGGAAGAAAAAGAAGTGTTGGGGGTGGGACGAGTGAGTTTTATTTCGCCAAGTGTCGATGCGGATTCTCAGCTAAAGCCGATCGAAGTGTTAGTGGAAAATGACAATCCTCAGTTAAAAGACGGGCGAGGGGTTATTGCGAAAATTGTGTTTCGCGAACGTCCCAGCGCGATCGTCGTTCCATCTAATGCGATCGTCTTTCAAGGGGAGCAACGATTTGTTTACGTGGCCGAGGGTTCGGAGGAGTTGGTGGCGAAGAAAGTTGCTGTCGAGTTGGGAGATAATCAGGGCGATCGAACGGAGATTATTCGCGGATTGCAACCGGGCGATCGATTAATTGTATCGGGATTGCAGAAAATGGCGGATGGAAAGGCGATCGTGACGGGGGAAAAGTGATGGTTGTTTTCATCCTACTTTAAGTAGGATAGAATATATTACCGATCTCCTGGTGGCAAAAATAAAAACTAAAATATCAGCCACAATAGATACTAAATTGCTCAGTAACCTGGAAGAGCGAACGGGCATGGTGCGATCGCAGCTTCTAGAAATGGCTCTGCGGCACTACCAACGCTTTCTGATTCAGGAAGAACTGGAGCGATTTTACTCGCAACATGAGGAAACTGAGGACGAGCAGTACGCTGCTGACGTTGCTCAGTTTCCTCATGTTGCGATGGCAGATGATTAAGCAGGGATAAGTTTATCTGTTTAAAGCGATTTCCAGTTCCGGAGATAGCAAGAAACGTCCATGGGTTATCGTTTCAGAAAATACCCGAAATCAATATAGCTAAGCGCATGGCGCTTAGGACAAACAGCACAGAGCAGCATCGACAGCTTCGCGCAAGGTTTTTCCTGACTCAATTAGCCGTCGGGCGATTGATTTCATTCGCGCCCACCAACGCTCAATGGGGTTGAGATCCGGTGAGTAGGAAGGTAGCTTCCCTCCTGGCTTGAATTTAAGCCCACAAATTCCACAGCCCGTGCACTCGCACGGGCTGTGGAAGAGCTACAGGGCAAGTGTTTCTCTCCTGTGCTCTAGCTCCCCATCCGGTTCGTGTTTCCCAAAAACAATCAGAATTCTCCCGAGCGCGTGAAATCATTGTACTGAGGTATATTCCGGCTTCTGAGTTTTGTCAGTCAACCAGGTCATTTTCCCTATAGAACCCATGTGACATCTTTCTCGGTGGTGTCTGGCTTTGAAGGAAGTCGTTCATCCAGTTGCTTCATGACAGAGCTGCCTGAGTCGAGTCATTTGCGACAAACAAAGAGTCAATCGATCTAACTGTAAGGCTTGTGGCTCAAAGATGAGATCTCAAATGGGTTCTATACAGAAAAAATGGCGCACGAAAGTGCGCCAGGGCAAGCAATCAGTTAAACGAACTAGGGTTTAGGAATCAAAATTCCTTTTGTAGGAACAAAGACAAGTCAAGTCTAGATACTATTCGCACAGTCCCGTATCGGGATTAAACCGGCCAATCGCACAAGAGCCTGCTAATGCCGATGGAATGAGGGTCACTTCGCTAAGCCGACCCATGTGCTTCATGACAGGCTTTTGGTAAGCACGAACCTTAGAATTGAGTTTGATTTTCATGATTATTGGTACTCCTTGGTAGACCACGCACGAGCGCGATACGTACGTGTTATTACGGCGGTATGCGTGTTATTACTGAATAGTATCGGAAGACCAATGGAAAATCTATATGATTTTGATAAAGATGGCTTGTTTTTTTTAAAGTTAAAATAAATTTGTCGGAATCCAAAGACTGGCAAAACTTGCAAAGTATTCATAGCAAAAGATTTGCCAATTTTTTATCAAACTCACTTTGATAAATTGCATCCAAGTCTTTCCAAAATATGCATCCAAAAGAATAGATTTATAGCTTTAAAAACATGATTTAAATCATCTGCACGTGCTGGGTCAAAATCGTGGTAGTAATTGGCCAAGGGAAAAGATAAGTAACGTCAGTTCGGGTGAAGGATACTTGAAAGTTCTGGTACTGATGTGGATTCGAGTCATGAGTAGAAGAACCTCTCACCCCACAGGCTCTATTCGACTCTAAGCACTCGCGATCGCCCCCGACTCTATCCCCTCCCTACACCCCACCCCCAACCGACACTTTTTATCCCGAACTGACGTTAAGTGCAAAAGTACTCACAATACCCTTCCTCTGAGACCCTAGAAACATTCTTGGTGTTCTAAATCGGTTACGAGAAGACCTTGCAAGTGACACCCGGAAGGGTTGGTGGGCAGTCTATCTGGCGCAAGCTGCACTTTTCTACGAGCGATCGCACTGCTTGCCCGGTACATTTCGACTACTCGCGCACGATTCCCCATACCCCATACCCCATCCTCACCCGAAACTGTTATCCCGTGCCGGACGTTAACTATCCTGAATATCGCTCTAGACTCGAGGAGCGCAACACCGGGTGAGTTCGGGCGTTGAAGTTTGACCGCACCCAGTCATTTTGGTGAGTCAGATGAGCGCCCTTGGAGTTCCCTTTTGGGAGGACGAGCTCGTGGCGAGATGGCAAGACACGAAGCACCCAATGAATTTAACATGGAAGTAGACTGAGACTAGTGTATGGGTGCATCTGCTCCAGGCAGCGACAAGATTTTCAAACCCTTTCTCTATCGAGAGTGGCAATTTTTATGGGTGTCAGTACCGCCAAGTTGATAACGTTCCCTCATGCATCGATGAACCCCGAACAAACCTTTAGGCTGATCGATCGAGTCATTCCTTTTGAAGTATGCCTCTACCATCAGGTCATCCCCTTATCCCTTGAAGGTAGCCGACTTTATATCGGTATGGTCGATCCAGAAGACCATACCGCTCTTTCCTATTTGCGCCAGCTTCTAGGTTATCTCAATTGTTCTTTGGTGCCTCAAGAGATCGAGTCTCAAATGCACCAGACTTGGCTGTCGGCTTACCTCAATCACACCAACAAAGCCAAGCAAGGTCAAGCCCGACCCCAAGGACACCCCACAGAGACCAACACTGAGGAGACCCATCTCCCCTCGCCATCGGAAACGCCCCCGCTAACACCAAGCCACCTCGACCCACCTCAAACCGCCCCCCCAAGCACAAAGCTGGAGACCGTCCCCCCACCCGTCCCAATCCAGAACCTGGTGACGTGCGAGTTACCCGAATTGAAAATCAATCCCCAGCACCTGGCGAGTCCTGCCGAGGTGTTAATCGTGCTACCGCCCCCCCAACTCCTCGAGGAATTGCTCGGACGGGTACTCATGGGTGGCATCGGTCGGCTGTATTTCGAGCGTCAAGCCGATTGCGGACGGGTTCTCTGGAGCCAGGATGGAATGTTGCAGTCGGTCTTAGAAGAACTTCAGTTACCGATATTTCAGGGAACCATCAACGAGTTGAAACGATTAATGGGATTGCCGTTAATTCCCGTCAAACACATCAAGCAGAGCGAAATCGAACGGCGCTATCAACAAGATCGACTGTTGCTGCGTTTTCGGGTCAAGCGAGGGGATTGTGGGGAAGAAGGGACGCTGCAAGTCTTGCGAGGTGCAGCCCTAAAATTCTACCAACAACAAAAAATCGCCGATTTGAGTCGCGATGCGCTGATGACGGCCCAGCAACTCCACAAAAGACTGCACGAAATTCGCCAGTATTACGATCGCCATCAGAATCTCTCGACCCAACAGTTAGAAGTTCTACCGGCGATGGAGCAGATTTTGCAACTCGTGACGACGGAAATTGACAGTTTGCGCAATCGGTAAGTCTTCTTCAGGACTCACTTCCCTCGGAAGTCTCGACCCAGAATTTTCCAGGTTCTAACCATGGGGAGAGTCAGTGATACTATAGAGTTCTAGCGTTCGGGTTGAGGATCTGTTGATAAGCGAACATATAAATCTCAAACTTATCCACACCATTGGTGAAAAAGAAGAAAAGCGCACCGGGCAATGGAATCAGTTCTTTAACAATAGAGTCAGCCACCAACAGGCTCTCATCCTCGAAAAACCAAAAACGCTCGTTCAAACGTACCGTAGGGCATACGGAAACGAGGAAGTATCGACTTCCTAAACGCTTGCGGACAGCCACCACGCGCGGTCTGTTCCGTGTCGGCTCGATTCTCATCCGTCCTATGGGTCTAAAGACGGTAAAATTAGCGGGGATCGAAATCGCGGTCTCGATCGCACGCAAAGGTTGAGGGTTGGCTGGATGAACCAAGAATCTCCGCGACCAAAAGTCTGGAGAGTGCCACATAGACTTAAGGATGTAGTATTTAACATTGAGTAGAGGTTCGTGCATGGCATCCATCCGCAAACTGCACCAGCAACTTGTTAGTAAAGAACGATCGGCCGTTGAAATTACCCAAGAGACCCTGCAACGCCTGGAGACCGTGGAGCCGAAGATCCAAAGCTTCCTGTGGGTGGGAGCTGATGCGGCCCTAGAACAGGCCCGGCGCGTGGATGCTAAAATCGCCGCCGGAGAAGACATCGGGCTGCTTGAAGGTATTCCCATTGCCCTCAAAGATAATTTATGTACCCGAGGCATTCCCACCACCTGCGCGTCTCGCATTCTGGAAAACTTCGTTCCCCCCTACAACGCAACGGTGGTCGAAAAGCTGAGTGCAGCCGGTGCGGTGGTGGTGGGGAAAACGAACCTCGATGAATTTGCCATGGGGGGATCGACGGAAAACTCCGCCTATCACATCACCGCCAATCCTTGGGATCTCACGCGAGTACCGGGAGGCTCTTCGGGGGGATCGGCTGCGGCAGTGGCCGCCGAGGAGTGCGTCGTTTCTCTAGGTTCGGATACCGGGGGATCGATCCGCCAGCCCGCTTCGTTTTGCGGCGTGGTGGGGGTGAAGCCCACCTATGGATTGGTATCTCGTTATGGATTGGTGGCGTTTGCCTCGTCTTTAGATCAGATTGGACCCTTCGGTCGCACCGTGGAGGATACGGCGATTTTGCTAGAGGCGATCGCCGGACACGATCCCAAGGATTCTACCAGTATCAAGACGACGATTCCCAACTACTTGGAATGTTTGAAACCCAATCTGCGTCCGAAAGGTCGCTTGAGAGTCGGGGTGATTCAGGAAACCTTCGGTCAAGGGTTAGATCCGAGCGTCGAAAATGCAGTGAAAGCGGCGATCGAACAACTGCAAGAATTAGGCGCCCAGGTACAAGTCGTCTCCTGCCCCACCTTCCGCTACGGCGTGCCGGCTTATTACGTGTTGGCCCCCTCTGAAGCGTCGGCGAACCTGGCGCGATACGATGGGGTCAAATATGGGATGCGCGTTCCCGATGCAGATAATTTAGTGACGATGTACGGCAAAACCCGCGCTCGCGGTTTTGGGGCGGAAGTCAAACGCCGGATTACCATCGGCACTTACGCTCTTTCTGCCGGATACTACGATGCCTACTACCTGAAGGCGCAAAAAGTCCGCACTCTAATCAAGCGAGACTTTGAGAAAGCTTTCGCCCAAGCCGATGTTCTGGTGAGTCCGACGGCTCCCACCACTGCCTTTACCCAGGGAGAAAAAACCGACGACCCCCTGAGTATGTATTTGTTGGACTTGATGACCATCCCCGTGAATTTGGCGGGTTTGCCCGCACTGAGCGTGCCTTGCGGTTTCGACGAGGGAGGATTGCCCATTGGAATGCAACTGATCGGCAATCTCCTTCAGGAGTCTACGTTATTTGAAGTGGCTTATGCCTACGAGCAATCGACTCCCTGGCACCAGAAAAAACCGACACTGTAGGTTAAGGAGTTGGGGAAACTGGGGGGAAGACTTCGTTGCGTCTTCTCCCGTCAGCAATGTGTGGAAACAGGACAGTTTTCCGCGTGACAAACGCCATCCGATCGAAAGGGGCTGAAGAGTTGCGAGGGTGCGGGCTTTGTCGATCGATCCAAGAGATATTACAATCGCCATCGATCGCCCGATCGGGGGTATAACTTCAAGGGAGGATAATGCAAATTTTGCTATTCAATGGGTCTAAGTTGCCGATGTCTATCGTCTTATTACTGAGCGCGGTATATGGGGGGATTTGTCTGTTTCTGTTGTTTTTTCAGCAGCGACTGATTTTCGTGCCATCATCAGAGGTGACGGTTACTCCCAAGGAATTGGAACTCGACTACGAAGATGTTTGGCTACCCGTACCGCCGAGTTCTCCGGGGGAGGTGGAAAAAATTCACGGTTGGTGGATTCCACAGACGAAACCCGCAGAAGATGGCAAGGTTTTGCTATATTTCCACGGCAATGCCGGTAATATCGGTATCAATCTTTATCAAGCACAACGATTCTACAAACTTGGATTTTCGGTGCTGTTAATTGACTATCGAGGGTATGGAAATAGTAGCGGACCGCATCCAAACGAAGCGCGAGTTTATGAAGATGCAGAAACGGCATTAAATTATTTGATGGGCGATCGCGGAATTGACCCCGATCGCATTTTTTTATACGGTCACTCCTTGGGAGGGGCGATCGCGATTGAAACCGCAACCCGCCATCGAGATATTGCTGGCTTGATTATTCAATGTTCTTTTACCTCAATTTTGGCAGCGGCTAAGAGTAGACCGACGTACTCAATTTTTCCCCTCAAATTTTTACTCGAACCCGAGTTTAATTCGATCGAAAAAGTCCGTTCTCTTGCGATGCCCATCTTATTCATTCACGGCAAAGAAGATACGATCGTTCCGTCTTATATGAGCGAAGAACTCTACGCCGCGACATCCGCCCCCAAACAACTGCATCTGATTCCCAATGCCGGTCATAACGATGTCGCTTCCGTGATGGGCGATGAAAACTATTTCGAGCTAATTCGTCAGTTTTTAGAAGAATTTAAAAATTCAAAACAGATAAACTAGCGATTTTAGAATTTCTAGCTAGTGCAGCGCGGCAGGAATAAGTGACCAGCTCTGAATCCGTGAAAGCCCTCTGTACTCTTAATTTTGCATTTTTAATTCTGCATTTTTAATTATTCTGGGGTGACGCAGGAATGGTTGTATTGGTACGACGAACTCGGAAACCGCTATCTCACTCCTGAAGAACGAGTCAAGCTCGAAGTCCAACGCGCTGAAGATGCCACTCGACCCGCCCAAAAACTCGCTCCCAAGTTAAGAGAGTTGGGAATCGATCCTGAAACTTTATGATTTGGCATGGAGAAAAATACTAAGGCTCGATATCGTAAAACAGTCAGTTTTCAATTCTCCGGTTCGAGTTTTTTTCGCTCGAACGAGGGATTCTCGATGACTCGATGTTGACTTATAGCGCTTCGTCATCAGTTTATTTACACGAATCGAAGAAATAGGTATTTTCTATTCTCCATTCCCCATTCCCCATTCCCCATGACGGAAAATGTGTAATGATACCGGCGCGAACTTCTATAAAATCGTTGTAGCAACCGTAAAATATTTAGCCAATCTCGATCGATGTAGTTTTGCGCAACGAACCTCACCCAATCCCGTCACGGATACTGCCACCTGCCACCGATCGAGTTGGAAGAAAACTCTGGTGCATTTCAGGCGTTTTCCCTCTAATCTATGAATTAAGCGAGTACGGATTGACTGTCTTACGGGCGGAAGATCGAAGAGAAAAAGCAGAGGAAAAAGTTTTTAAACATCGCTTCTCGGACTTGGCTCCTCTTTTTTCCGCCCTGGTCTTTTCTTCACTTGCACGTATCGATCGAACTCTATCGGCGAGGAGGCACGAGCGCTGTGACATATCCCCACAAATTTTCTCGGATTCTCTTGGGTACGGCGGCTGTGCTAATTCCACTCAACATTTTCACCTCAGCCGGGGCTTACGATCGCGACGATTTAGAAGATTTACTCGATAATAATTCCTGCCGTCGGTGCGACCTGCGAGATGCAGACCTCGAAGGGGTGAACCTGCGCGGGGCCGACTTAGAAGATGCCGACTTGCGCGGGGCAGATTTAGAAGATGCGAACCTGCGCGGCGCGAATTTAGAAGATGCGAACCTGCGCGATGCCAATCTTCGGGATGCGAACTTGCGCGATGCCGACCTGCGCGATGCCGACCTGCGCGATGCCGACCTGCGAGATGCAGATTTACGGGATACCCGATTGAGAGGAACCCGATTTGGGAACACTCGCATTAACGATCGCACCCGAGGTTTAGACGATTATTTAGATGATGACGATCGCGATCGCCATAACGATCGAGATCGGGACCGGGACGATATCCGCAGCCGAGAATACGAAGATGAAGTCGAGCGAATTTACCGCGAAGTTCTCGGTCGCCGTCCCGAACGCGACGGTTTGCGCAACTACGTTCGCCTTCTCGAACGCGGGGAGTCCTTGCGCGAAATCCGACGGGAAATTTCCCGCAGCGACGAGGCGCGCAGTTTAATTAACCAAATTTACCGCAACGTTCTCGGTCGCGATGCCGACAATGATGGTTTGCGCCACTATCGGGAAAAACTCGAAGAGGGTTGGGATATCGATCGGGTACAACGGGACATCGAACGCAGCGATGAAGCCCGCAGTCGCAATAATCGATGGTTGCCCGGTGGCGGCGTTGCCCCCATTCCCGAATCGGGCGATCGCGAACGGATCGAACTTTAGCCCTCACGTCAGTTCGGATGGGTTGCAAACTTCATATTGCGATCGTGCGAGCTGCCGATTGGCTCGCAATATGACCCGAAAAAGCGATCGGAACCCGAACTGACGTTTGATTAATTTGACGGCTCAAACAAATACAAATGTAGAAGTGTCTGACAAGTCCAGTTCGATCGTATCCTGAACCACAGCAATTAATTCTCGTACGGAATCTGTGGTGTCAAAGATTTTGGTATGACCGCGATTGGTTTCTCGTAACTCATAATCGGACTCAGCACCACTGAGTTGAATTGTGTCAACCTCAACATCAAAGCCTTTGACGATCGCCCGGTCAGCGTTACCACCTTCAACGTAGAATGGGGTCGTTGTATTTCCCAAAATGAATAAATCTGCCCCATTGTTGCCAATGAGAACATCCCGTTCTCCTGCACCTGGAGTCATACTGTCTCCATCAACTCCGATTAGGGTATCGTTGCCATTACCACCCGCAAGAACGTCATTATCGCTCCCACCGATGAGTCGGTCATTACCCGAACCGCCCTTAAGAGTGTCTCGATCTAAACCCCCCTTGAGAGTGTCATTACCATTTTGACCGAACAGTCGATCGTTACCAGCATTACCAAATACATCATCATTCCCGCCCTTAGCTCGGATGATATCATTTCCGGCTAAGGCATCAATAATCTCATCTGCAACGGTATAGGTCAGGTCGTCATCACCGCTAGTAGGAGTCGGTCCATCATTGACGCCATCGATCGTAATATTGACTGTCGCCGTATCCGTACCACCATTGCCATCGTCAATTGTATAGGTGAAGCTGTCGAAGCCTATGTCTCCAGTATTGAGAGATTCAAATTGGCCGTTGGGGTCGTAATTAAAAGTACCATCGCCCTCTAGAGTTAACAACGCACCAGAAGCCAGTGTCACTTGAGAACCGACATCAGCCGCAACACCATTCACTTCAGTCACCGTTAAGGGATCGCCATCCGGGTCACTATCCGCACCGTTTTCATTGTCAGCCAACACGCTACCGTTGAGGGCGCTATCTTCGTCAGTCGCGACAATATCGTCTATAGCATTGGGTGCAGTATTCTCGGGTAGGACTAAATCGGATTGGGCTTCCCAATAAGTGGCTAATTTATTCCAGGGGTTGTCCGTACAGCCCGGACCGAAATCTGGGTTACAAACATCATCCGTAATGTATATCATTCCGACATTACGCGATTTCGCCAATTGCACGTCCAGTTGCATATCTGATTCGAGTGATTCAGTATGAATTAGGTGTGCGAAACGATCTGCACTGTAATTCTCGACCCAATCCGGTTGATTGTAGTTTTCGCGATAATTGATACCATAGTTCTCGAAAGTCACGAGGGTATCGACGGTATCGACATATGCTTCAATTGTCGAGGTGCCAGGATTGCCAATAATTTTGTCTGAATCGGGAAAGGTTGATTTGATATAGTTTTTGATTTCGGTGTAGTAAGCAATTTTCTCGGGGTCGTTCTGGTTCGACATCTCATCGAGAAAAATACCATCTAGCTGAAAGCCTGTATTGTAGTAGTATTCAGGATCGTTGTAGCGATCGATTTCAGCCTTCACCTCCTCAATGGGTTTATCCCCAAAAGTGGTTGCAACGTAACCGTAAATCACCCCTCCCGCATTTTCAAGATCGAGTAAGGGACTCGATCGATCGGGGTTAGGATGAATGTAGTTTGGATCGATCTGGGAACCTCCCGGCCCGCTACTGGGATTCAGGATAACATTGAGCTTCACGTCCGAGGTGGCTGCCGTCTCAATGAGCGTGTTCCACATATTAGAACCATCAGGGTTGGCGGGATTGCTATATGCAGGTACGAGCAATTCAAGTTCGTTCATTTTTTGAGTTCTGTTCGTTTAACAATCGATCGATAATCGGCGTGAAAGCGAAGGGATGTGCGCAAAAATAATACCTTCACTTTAAGGGTCAAGAGTCTTGGACTCCTATCCGGTATCTTGAGAGGCACGGGTACTTTATTTCTTTGTCCGTCTCTAATGCCGTGCAGCAGAATTTTTTACCCAGTAACATCTCTGGCAAAGTCGGAAATATTAGAGGATTGACAAGTTGAGTGAGCTAGGTACTTTCCGATCGGGTGTATTTAGCCTGCATTATTCATGAGGTTCGACGAAAATTGCCCCAACCCTGGTCTCGCAAGCAGATTGGCACTTTACCAGAAAAACAGTCTGTTTTTTGAGATTCGAGAGAGAGCGGGATTTGAGCTTTTGATGAATAATCCAGGTTAGACCAGTCAATTCGAGTGGAGAACTGATTTTAATCCGCACGCCATTCGATTGGAATTGAAGTGAATTCAATCCCAGTTGAATCTTTGATATTTTTGATGACAATCAAAAATAATTTTTATGATTTAGATATCACACTAGAGCCACAGAGAAACTCTAGACAGAGATACCTAAACCGACAAATCTTGCCAGATAATGGTACGACAAAGCACCATCGTATAATCTTGTTTCTATCTGAAGTGTGGGTGCTTTCACCTCCCCCTTCAGAGCCTGGGTTTTTAGTAGCCCTCAGCTAATTTCAACGCGCTCGCAACCAATTAAAATAGCTGCTTGGGTTGAGGCTTGAACTTTGAGGATGGCGTACTCTATGAGTTCAACACTATAGCTGCGATGGCTGTTAACTTGATTTTCTAGAGTGCTTTAAATATTGCAGATGTCAGTATAGCACAGTCCTAGACGAATAGACATATGGTAGAAATAAAATATAAAATCGATATCTATAGTTCAGTCATCAATTTCTTCTCGCTTTCCCCTTTTACCCTTACGTAAACTGAAGAGTTCGATCGCCGTTTAAGAAATGAATGGAGTCTCAATTCCAACCCTTTGAGACAAGCCTTTGCTCGGACAGAATTGAAAAATAAGCCGTAACGCATCATAAACGGAAACGATGCGTTACGGCGCGATGGGCGACCTTTTACATTTTTCGCCAGTGTCTCAAATGTGCCTCACACATCCGACATCAAGATAACTTCGACAAAATCCCTAACAGCCACTTCGTCCGGGGGGTGAGCAACGTGCGGCGATAGGCATCGGCAGCTTTCTTAATCCCCTCTGCCTGGGTGGGATAGGGATGGATGACCCCAGAGAGGGCGCTTAACCCCAAACCCCCAACAATCGCCGTGGTCACTTCGCTAATCATTTCTCCGGCGTGGCGGGCGACGATGGTAGCCCCGAGAATCTTGTCGGTGCCCCGTTGGTGGAGGATTTTGACGAAGCCTTCCGTTTCTCCATCGGCGATCGCCCGATCGACGCTGCTAAAATCGATTTTAATCGTCTCCGTCTCGATACCTTTGGCTCGAGCATCCCGATCGTACATTCCCACATGGGCAATTTCCGGGTCGGTAAACGTCACCCAGGGCATCACCAAATCGCTGAGTTTGGATTTGCCCAACCCAAAGGGAGAAAACAGGGTATTCTTGATGACGATCCGGGCGGCAGAATCGGCGGCATGGGTGAACTGCCAGGCCATGCAAATATCCCCAGCGGCGTAGATTTTGGGATTGGTGGTTTGCAGGTAATCGTTGACCTTCACCCCTTTGCGATCGTACTCGACGCCAACCCCTTCCAGGTTCAATCCTTCCACGTTCGGGGCCCGTCCTGCCCCCGCTAAAATCTCATCCACGACAACGGATTCTTCTTTGCCGTTACGCATGAAATACAGCACCTTACCGTCAGGGGTCTGTTTTGCCCGAGTCGGCGTTGCCCCCACCACCAACTTAATCCCATCCCGAATCAGCGATTTCTGAACGATATGGGCCCCATCCGCATCTTCCCGGTTGAGAACGTGGTCACCGCGATGAATCAGCGTTACTTGTGCCCCCAATCGTTGGAATGCCTGGGCCAACTCGCAGCCGATGGGACCGCCGCCAATCACAGCCAGGCGTCTGGGAGATTCGGTGAGGGAAAACACTGTCTCGTTGGTGAGATAGCCCACCTCTTCAATACCGTCCACGGGAGGACGAACGGCCCGGGCCCCGGTAGCGATGACGGCTTTCTTGAATCTCAGGGTTTTGTCGCCGACAACGATGGCTTCGGAACTGGCAAACTTGGCACTTCCCAAAAACACATCAATGCCCAAATTCCGGAAGCGTTCGGCGGAATCGTGGTGGCTGATACCCGCCCGGAGTTTGCGCATCCGCTGCATGACGGCTGCAAAGTCCACCTGAATTTCTTCGGGGGGAAACACGCCGAAAGGGTTGGCATCGCGGATATCGGCTACGACCCGAGACGATCGAATCAAACATTTAGACGGAACGCAACCGACGTTGAGACAATCGCCCCCCATCAGGTGACGTTCGACGAGGGCCACTTTCAACCCCAAATCTAAACCCGCAGCCCCGGCAGCCACCACCAATCCGGCGGTTCCCGCCCCAATCACCACTAAATCGTACTGGTCTGCGGGGGTGGGGTTCGTCCAATCGGGGGGGTGGACGTGGGAAATTAACTGCTGGTTGTACTCGTCCATGGGGGGCATGGTGACGGGTTCAAATGCGGAATGTGTCATGGTTTTTTGGGGTGTGGGGAATGGGAAATGGGGAATGGGAAATGGGGAATGGGGAATAGGGAATAGGGAATAGGGAATGGGGAATGGGGAATGGGGAATGGGGAATGGGGAATGGGGAATGGGGAATGCACGCATTCTCTCCCCTTGTCCCCCTCCTCTTATTCTCCAGTGACCGAGAACTGAGTCTCGTCGGAAACGGCTTCATCGAGGGCTTTTTTGGCGACGCGGGTGACGTAGACGGTGACGGCGACGGTGGCTGCAAAACCGATGATGCGAATCGCCCACTGAATGCCGGGATTGGTGGGTTGGTCTGCCCCGCCGATGGTGGCGAGACTGCCGGCGAGGGAACCGATGTAGACGTACATCACCGTACCGGGAATCATGCCGACGGAACCGAGAACGTAGTCTTTGAGGGAAACGCCGGTGAGTCCGTAGGCGTAGTTGAGGAGGTTGAAGGGAAAGACGGGGGAGAGGCGGGTGAGGAGGACGATTTTGAATCCTTCTCGTCCTACGGCTTCGTCAATGGCGGCAAATTTCTTGTTGCCTTCGATTTTTTTGGCAATCCAATCTCGGGCGAGGTAGCGTCCGACGAGGAAGGCACAGGTTGCACCGATGGTTGCGCCGATGAAGACGTACAGGGAACCGAGACCGACGCCGAAGACGACTCCCGCCCCCAGGGTGACGATCGATCCGGGTAAAAAAGCAACGGTCGCGACGATGTAGAGCAGTATAAAGGCAATTGCCCCGGCCGGCCCTAAGTCTTGGATTTGTTGCAGGGCATTTCTGAGGAGTTCTTGGGGATTGAATCCTTGGCTGCTGGCTTCTTGGGCGAGGGCGGGAAGGGTCGCCCCCAGGAAGAAAATGGCAGTCAGTCCGAGGGTTTTGAGACCGTGTCTGAGGTGGATGGGTCGGTTTTTGAGGGGAGGTTTCATCGGTTTATCGAGGGATTTGACTTTGGGGTAGAACTTAGTTTTCGTTCGATCGAGATGTCGGGAGTGGCGACCCGAACTCATTCGGGCTTCGATCGCAACCGCCATCGCAATTAGGACACTGATAAAGGCGAGTTGGGGGAGAGAATTTTAAGGGGGGAGCACACCAATTTTAATTTCGGAATTGGGGATTTTTTTGGGTGGCATTTGCACTCGATATTTGCGGGATTTAACTAAATTGATTCGAAGCAGTTTGCAAGATTATTTCAGGGTTAAAGTTCCCCAAATTGGGTACTTTTTGTTATTAATTTTGCAAAAAGATAAACCCGAACACTGAGTTTTTTTGATTTTTGGATAAATTAATTTTTTAGATGAAGTTATCATCCAGTTCTATTGCAGTTTTGCGTAACCGAAGGTAACATTAAACTGACGGCACCAAATCGCCACCGAACCAAAATTTTGGCGCTCGATATCTTCCGGTAGCGCATATCGCTGGGAGCCTCGAATCTCATTTAAGGGAGCCAGGGCAAAATAATCACTTTCGTTTAAGGCACTGGTTTGAATTTGAGGGGAACGGTGGAGAACGACGACCAAATCCGGTCCGGCATCTGTTTTAAAGTCTTCGCTAAACTCTAAAAATTGGCGATCGCCTTCGGTTACCAGTTTAACCTCTCCGACCGTTGGATGGTCGACAGCGACGAAGGAGCCAGAAATGCTTGGTGGTGAAGTCTCAGCGGTCGGGTCGGGCGTAGAGGATGTTTCGATCGCACTGGAATTAGATGGAGAAGAATCTGTCGGTGTTTCTACCGTAGCTCCTTGAGAAGAAGAGGTATCCGAAGTTGAAGTAGAAACGGGTTGTTTCGAGCAACCAATAGATAATAATAAGACGAGATTTAAGACTAAAACATAGTTGAGTTTCATAATATAATCTCTGTCAAGACGAACAATATCGAGTCAGTTTTTTACCGACTCTTTCACTTTAACAGGGCAATTCCGAATTTAGATGAATCCTTCCTGAGAGGAAAATTGTAAGATGGAAATAACCGAGAGGCGATTTTCTCAGAAACTTTTCATCAATCCATTCGGTCTGCTTGAAAGACCCAGATATTTCACAGAATGCATTCCTCCCCCTTGGCACAACGTACCCTTAAATTGCTCTCATCCCTGAGTTACCGCACCGGAGAACTCGATGGCTATTTGCACGAAATTGCCGTTGGCGTAAGTCAGATTGTTGGTGTGGATTGGTCGGTGGTCACGCTGTTGCTCGAAGAAGATCCCGATTCTCCACCGGGGACGCTGCGCGATCGCCTCCTTGCCAGTAATATCGATTTAGGAGAGGGCAATCGGGTCTACTCCATCCACGGAACCCTCACGGCAACGGTAATTCGTCGCGGTTGTTCTCTGGCGGTCGAAAACGTTTTGGCGCGCACCGAGTACGGCCAAGCCCCAGAGGGATATTGCGCTTATCTGGGGGTTCCCCTGCGGGCGGCATCGGGAAAAACCATCGGTACGATTTGCTCCTTTCACCGCCAACCCCGCCAGTTTAGCGCCGAAGATCTGAGTACGGCAGAACTGTTTGCCGAACGGGCCGCCACGGCGATCGATAACTACCAACTCTACCAGGAGCAGTGCCAGTTCAACCAACGCCTGGAAGCGGAAGTGCAACGGCGTACTGAAGAGTTGCACCAAGCCCAAGCCCAACTGGTGCAACGGGAACGACTCGCCGCCATTGGAGAATTCGCCGCCACCATCGTCCACGAAATCCGCAATCCCCTCACCACCATCGGTATGGGGTTGAACTACTTCAAAAAAACCGCCCTTTCCGAACCCGCCCAAGCCCGAGTCAATCTTTCCCTCGACGAAGCCTCTCGCCTGGAACGATTGTTGGGGGAAATTCTCCTCTACGCTAAACCCCACGCCCTCAACCGCACCGAATTCGATTTGCACGAACCCATCGGCGAAATCCTCGAAGCCATGGGAGAACGGCCGGAAATCCCCCCGATCGAATTTTCCTGTGCTGCCCAAATCCTAACGGTACGAGGCGATCGCGATAAACTCAAACAAGTTTTCATCAACCTGGTGCAAAATGCCTGCGAAGCCTCACCTCTCGGAGAAGCCGTTGCGTGGCGGGTGGAATGCGATGGGAGTTATGTCACTTTGCAAATCTGCAACGGTGGCGAACTGATACCCGCCGATGTCATCCCCAAACTGACGCAACCCTTTTACACCACCAAACCGTCCGGAACTGGGTTGGGATTGGCGATTGTCAAACGCATTGTCGAAGCCCACGACGGAGAATTTTCGATCGCCTCAAATGTGGAAACGGGAACGACGGTAACGGTGCGCTTGCATGGGATGGGTGTTTGAAAAGGGAGATCGTAATTTTCGGTTATTGTGCAAATGTATCGCGATCGGTTTGAGGTCTAGTGCTGCTACGCAGAATTAAAAATGCGTCTTGAAAAGTTGAACGGGACAGAAACTGACACCGCTCACTTTTCGCAAAATGAAAAATGCAATCGGGAAGAGTACATAGAGCTTTCACAGGTTAAGAGCTAAGTCGTTATTTCTGCCGCGCTGCACTAGAGAGCTGTATCCCAGTCATTAGATATCTCCAGAAATCAAAAATAAAATCAATTTAGATACCGAATTGATACATTTTTTAACCCTTTCCCCCTTAACCCTTAACCCTTAACCCTTTTCCTCCAGAAGTCTATTGGAGGCGAGCGCTTGGGATTCGATTCCCTACACCCCACACCCCACACCCTACACCCTTCACCCCATTGGTGTGCAGTTTTGCAAGTGTCCTTGACTGTTGTATTCTCGATCGCTTTAATTTGACATTAAACCGGCATTTGAGTCACATCGAATCGTGAAAATCGAGAAACCGTCCATTTGATGGGCAATACCCCCCAGGAGTCTCGTACCTTGAAATTAATCGCTATTGAATTTTCAAGGTTCGTCATGAAAAAAGCAATCTTCTCTATCGCCCTCGCTGCTGCAACCGCCACACTCGGCGCGAGTTCTGCCCTAGCGCACAACGCCTTTGGAAACGAGCATTTTCAGTGCCACGCCACCCTCACAGCCGTCAATCCCAACGCTCAAATCACCCTACGTTCGGGCCCTGGAACCGATTATTCTAGCTTGGGCTACGGCCTAGTGGGAGATGAAGTCGCCGTTCTCACCGTTGCCCCCCCCGAAATGGATTACGAAATCGATCGATTCGGCTACGGCTGGTATCGCGTCGGCTTCGACGAAAGTGGCGCGAAAGGATGGATTCGCGAAGACTTACTCAACGTGACGTGCGATCCCATCTACGACTAATTGAATTGTCACTCGACAATGGCTAGATAATTGCGATCGCCATTTGACGCAGATTGAGATTCTGGTTGAATATTCATAAATCGGGTAGGGGTCAACGGCAGTTGACCCCTACAGTCCTTGCGTTACAAACTTGACTGTCCTAAGCGCGCTGCGCTTGGGTAGAACCCCTTTCAAAGGAAAGATTTCCCAAAAATCTTGCCCACCCTACCACTCTGACTCATTGTCAATTGTCAATTGTCAATTGTCCATTGCCCCAATTCACATCCGCCGAATCCACCCATTGAGGGTAAACCGACTATCTTCAAACTGTTGAGACGGACAAGATACCGGCATCACCTCGTGGCGGCAACGGCTGTTGAAAAAGACGATCGTGTTATTGGCCGGTTCGATCGTCTTAAAATTATCGTGACCGATGACCGCATCCCCCTGGAGCTGGGTATCGTAAAGCCGCAGTTCTCCCCCCGAATACTGTTGCGGCGTGTTGTTGAAATAGTAAACGTAGGTAAACTCCCGCGTGGCCGTTTTTTCGCTCCCCGCATCGTTGTGAACTTTGTAGAAACAGCCATCGTTATGGGCAGTCAGCTGCATTTCCACCTTCGCGATGGGAAACGAGGGATGCTTGAGTGCATTGAGAACCGAGGGTAAGGTTCTTAAAATTTTTTGCTGGAGAAAATCGTAAAATTCCGGAAAGAGGGTGGCGTACAGCACCGAAGACTGACGGTAGTTTGCTGCTTGCGTCGTTGTGGTAGAGGCAACGAAATCATCGGCATGCGTTAGAGCCATTTCTAGGGCGCGAGCGTTTTCTTGGGCAGAGAGAAAGTTATCGATACGAACGTAGCTGGCGGGTAAAAATTCCGATCGGGGTTGGGTTGCAGTTGCCCCACCCCCAACCTGGGAACCGTTACCGGTGGATGCGGTGGCATACCGAGTCGGCTCTTGAATGGCACCGGCAGAAGAGCGACCCGAAGAGGCGCTGACAGAACCGCCATTGGCATCCGATAAACTCAGTTGAGAGGCCTGGATTTGCGGAGCCGTTCCCGTTATCTCTAAAATCCGAAAGGCGACCTCCGCCCGTTCGAGGGGTGAAAGTTCCTGACTCTTGAGGAGAGTTTCGAGAGTATCGATGGCTTGAGTTGCCAAGTGCTGGAGTTGCTCTCCAGAGGCGAGATTGTTACTCATGCAGTCTTTGAGTTCCCGGACTCGATCGAATTCTGTTACCAGGATACGATCTTTACTCGATGTCCCAACTCGATATCCGATGCTCGAGATCCAACGACAATCGGACCGACGCGGCAATGCTAGAGACAGCCTTTGCGAAAGGCTTTGCGTCAGTCCGATAAATTTTTAGCGAGATTTGAGAAATTCGGGAGTTACTGCCATGACTAGGCGCGCTTCTTATTGCTCATCACTTTGAACGCGCCACCGATGGCGAGCAAGCTCATCGTGGTTGCCATGCCACCCGGTAAGGGTTCGGGAACGGAGGGAGGCTTGTTTCCAGTCGGTGCCATACCGAGCAGCTTGCTGCTACCGTTGCGTGCTCCATCCTTATTTTCGACACTCGTAAAGCGAGCGCCGAATTGTTGTCCGATGAAGTTATCGATCGACAGAGCTATGGCATTGTGAGAGACCGTGAACGTCGTCACTTGAAAATCATCGCGTCCGCCACGAAGACCGTTATTCCCGATCGATAAACCGATGTCGAAAGGATTAGCCTGTCCACCGCCACCGTTCAGATTGTTGCTATTACCACCAACGGTGGTCACGCTGTTGTCACCGATCGCTTGGTCGGTGATGTTAGCACCAGAAATATTTAAGCCACTCAGAAGGGAAGCATCGTTAATATTGAACCAGATACCACGGATGTCAGCGGCCTGATAGCTTCCCGCATCAAGGGTAAACTGAACGCCACCGTTGCCGTTGTCTTCCAGGGTAAACAGACCTTCCGTCGTACTACCATTATTCGTAAAATCGTTGACGCTGAACGAGGTAGAAGCAGCATTTGCTGGGTTCATTGCCGAAGAGAGAAGAGCGAGGCTACCGGCACCAAAGGCGGTTATCAAAGCTGAATTAATTTTCATGGCTGCGATTTTTTGAAGTTTCTAGTTAGGACGGAATGCGAGAAGTTTACTCAATCGAGTTGTGATAAAAGTCACTGACGTCATCGAAACAATCAGTTATAAACGAAAATTATTCGTGTTTTCTCGATTGATATATATCCAACTTAACCGTTTTTTTTGTATTAGAAGATAAATAACTTTATCTTTACTAAAGTCATACAAAAATTCGCGTTTTACGAATCTTCGATCAAAAAAAATGGTTGCAAACCCGATCGCAAACATCGTTGTTTTTCAGTATTGTTCGATCTCAGAATGTGAATTGAGGGGACCGCTCCGGGTGCGATGTGCCAATAGTCTTGATATGCTTCTAGAATAATGACGACTCCCAAGCTTTCATTGAGTCACCCGTCATCGATATAGATACATAAGATGAGCGCCCCTCGCCTGCACCCCGACACCATCGAAGAAGTCAAGCAACGTGCCGATATCCACGATGTCGTCTCCGAACATGTCGTCTTGCGCAAGCAGGGCCGAGAATTTATCGGCTTGTGTCCCTTTCACGAGGAAAAAACCCCCAGCTTCCACGTCAACCCCTCCAAACAGATGTACTACTGCTTTGGTTGCGCCAAGGGAGGCAACGCCATCACCTTTCTCAAAGAAATCGGGCAGCAATCTTTTACCGAAGTGGTGCTGGGGTTGGCACAACGCTACCAAATTCCCGTCAAAACTCTCGCCCCAGAACAGCGTCAGGAACTCCAGCGCCAACTCTCGCTGCGGGAACAACTCTACGAAATTGTGGCGGTGGCGGCGAGTTTCTTTCAACATGCCTTACGGCAACCTCAAGGCAAACTGGCCCTAGATTACCTGCTAGATCGGCGCCAACTCTCTGAAGCCACCCTGCAACAGTTCCAACTGGGGTACGCGCCGGAAGGGTGGGAAACCCTCTACGGCTATCTGGTGCGCCAGAAACACTATCCGGTGGAGTTGGTGGAAAAAGCCGGACTCATCGTTCCCAGGCAATCGGGAAGCGGCTATTACGATCGCTTTCGCCATCGGCTGATGATTCCCATTCACGATACCCAGGGACGCGCCATTGGGTTTGGGGGTAGGACGCTGACGGACGAACAGCCAAAGTATCTCAATTCCCCGGAAACGGAGTTATTTGATAAAGGAAAGACGCTATTTGCCCTGGATAAGGCGCGTACGGCGATTTCTAAGGAAGATCGAGCGGTGGTGGTGGAGGGATATTTCGATGCGATCGCCCTCCATGCTGCGGGGATTTCTAATGTGGTGGCTTCTCTAGGAACGGCACTGAGTTCCTATCAGGTCAAACAACTCCTGCGCTATACCGAATCCAAACAAATTATCCTCAATTTCGATGCTGATGCTGCCGGAGTACGCGCTGCCGAACGCGCCATTTCGGAAGTGGAAAATTTGGCGTATCAAGGGGATGTACAACTGCGAATTATGAATATTCCCGAAGGGAAAGATGCCGATGATTTTCTTAAAAGTTCTTCTGGCGATCGATATGTAGAATTAGTCGAAAACGCACCGCTGTGGTTAGACTGGCAAATTGAAGAGATTATCGGCGATGGCGATTTAAAGCAAGCCGATCGCTATCACAAAGTCGCTCAAGAGATGGTCAAGCTTTTGAGCAAAATTGGCAATGGCAATACCCGGACGTACTATACAAAAAAATGTTCGGAACAACTCAGTCAAGGGGACTCGCGACTGGTTCCGTTATTGGTCGAAAATTTGGGGGCGCGGATTCGGAAACAGCGATCGAAAACGGACCCCGATCGCCCGGGTTCTAATACCGTCGCCCCGCTGCCAATGGGTGCCGATCGTACGTCGGTGGAGCGCTCGGAAGCCTTACTGCTGCGAATTTATATTCATTGCCCACCCCATCGGACGACGCTCCTTCAAGAAATCCAAAAGCTCGAAGATCACGAAATTTCATTTAGCATTTACGCCTATCAAATTTTATGGCAAAAAATGCTAGAACTTGAAAATACCTTAACCTTAGAACCGACCGAACTCATTTCAAGAATTCAAGAGCAACTTGAAGCGTTTCCCGAGGAACTCGATCGCCTCTCTTCCATTCTCCATTTAGATGAAAAACTCGAACGGGATATCCTCCGAACTCCTCTCATCGTTCGCGCGGCGTTCGCCTGTTTGGAAAAAGCAAATCGACAAACCCGCTACCGCCATTTTATGCAGTTATGGACGCAAACCGACTGTGCTGAAGAACCCGAACTTGCCCGACAGTATCAAGAGCAAATTTACGCAGAAAAACGGCGAATTGCCGAACTCGATCGTTACCGTTTCCCCAGTTTTGAAGAGTTAATTCGCCATCCCGTTGATTCTTAAGTAATAAAGTAAACATTCAGTCGTCAGCTATCCGCTATCCGCTAATTACTCTTGGGGAACGCAAAAAATTGAGGGGTTTTATAGCCGTCGCCAGAGCAATTAGGACACTCATGAAGGTGGGCTTCGGGGGCTTCGGGAGTAGGGGAGGGGAAGACTTCAGTCAGAGCGCACAGTTGTCTGGTGTTATCCGCGCCTAGAGTGGCGACGGCGACTGCTATAGCCAGCTTAATTTGAGATCTCATCTTTGAGCCACAAGCCTTACAGTTAGACCGATTGACTCTTTGTTTGTCGCAAATGACTCGACTCAGGCAGCTCTGTCATGAAGCAACTGGATGAACGACTGCCTTCAAAGCCAGACACCACCGAGAAAGATCTCAAATGGGTTCTATACAAAAGGGAACGATCGCCGGAGATCGAGAGTCTGCCATCGAGTGACCTGCGATTGCCCGACTCACATCAGTGCCCTTGCGATCGAAAACTGCATAAGTTCTTTGGCGCTAGATGTATATAGAAGTAAGAGCAGGTTTTATCGGACTTGTAAGACTAGGGGGCTACTACAATGAATCGCATCCACGATCGCCAAAATAACCGTGGCTATTCCGATCGCAATCCGGCGATCGAGCCTCAACCGCCGCAGAAGGGGGCAGACTTCGATTTACAGCAACTGTGCGTCGAACTCGATCGCTTGGAAGCCCAAAGACCCAATCCCTCACCGTCACAGAAGCCAGAGGGCGATCGCTAATTCGATCGCATACTCAAATCCAACCAAGTCGATCGAGTAATCGGGGCGCTGCTGGAGATATAGTCTACGCCAGTTTCGGCAACCGCGCGGATATTGGCGAGGGTGACATTCCCCGATGCTTCGATTTTGATGCGATCGCTGGTGGCTCGAATTTGGGCGACGGCTTCGCGCATCATCTCCACGGACATATTATCGAGCATGATAATATCGGCTTTGCAGTCGAGGGCTTCTCGAACTCGCTCCAGGCTTTCTGCTTCCACTTCAATCGTCAGGGGATAGGGAACCACCGCTCGAATCTGCTCGATCGCTCGTTCGATGCCCCCCGCGAGGTCGATATGATTATCCTTAATCATCACCGCATCATCTAACCCCATGCGATGGTTCGTTGCTCCCCCAACTTGGGTCGCGTACTTTTCGAGCGATCGCAATCCCGGTGTCGTCTTGCGAGTATCCACCAATCGCGTCGGTAAATCCGCAATTTCGACCACGTATTTTTGCGTCATCGTCGCAATCCCGCTCAGTCGCATCGCCAGATTGAGGGCAACCCGTTCCCCTGTCAACAGAGCATCCAGGGGGCCTTCAATGTTGGCAATTGTCGTACCGCGATCGCAAGATCGACCTTCTGCAACGGTGGGGGTGAATTTCACGCGATCGTCGAGTAATTGAAACACCCGTGCGGCAATGGGTAATCCGGCGATCGTTCCGGCTTCTTTGACGATCCAGTATGCTTTGCCGATTTTGTCGGTTCCCTGGGGAAATAAGCTTTGCGTAGTGCGATCGCCCCGTCCGATATCTTCCAACAGCCAGCTTTTGAGTAACGGGTCTAGCGCTAAAAGAGGAGGCATTACAGCAGCGATCGTCATGTCTGGTAATTGTGAGAGACAGCCGCCATTCAGGTTAAAACAGTGCGGGGGGGCTTGACAACCAATAGATCGATTTTATTTTCGCAGCTTCCAGGAGGAACATATACGGGAGTGTTGGTGAGTCAAAAGAAAGATGCTCAATTGAAGCTGTTAACATCTTAAAAATATTAGATATAAATTTTTTTCAAAATCTTATAAATATTCTTGAAATAAGAAGTTTTTTTACCCATCTATTGGATAAATTCCCATAACGTTTTAGCTTCGGTTCCTACAGTTTGAATTCTAAATTTTTCACTTAATCGCTGAGTTTGCGATGCTGAAAAATGCGACTTCCAATCTCCTACTGTTCCTTTGCGAATAAATGGAGACATATGAGGCGGACGTTGGCTAGACCAACGACTTTGGTTTTGGCTCATACGAGTAAAACTCGTGTGTTCGAGAATACTTTCTAGAATTTGGGTATTTTTGAGTTTTTCAGCATAGGGATAACCCAAAAAGTTAGCAATTTCCAGAATGGCCGTTTTAAGATTTACTTTCATCGATTCATAGGTCAAAAATAAAACATTCGCATCATTTTTGTGTTGCATCCAAGGAACTAAGTGGTCGAAGTAATCTCCCCAGTCAACTTCTCCATCAATGAAACATTCAAAAAACTCATCAAATGTCCCTTCTGCAAAATCATAATGTTTCACAAATCCTTTTGTATGATAAAAAAAAGACACAGCACAATCAAACGGATTGCGAGCAATATAAATATATTTTGCCTCGGGATGATGGGGGGTTAGATCGTAAGTCAGATGTGTTTTAATAAAGCGAGGCTCAGATAATGATTCCACAAACTTACTTCCTACTTCTTCGAGATGAGGAACTTCTAGATTAATATTTTTACCGACAGGTAATGGTTCTCCATCGTGGGACATCATCCAAATAATATGTTGAGTCCAAGTTGTACCGCACTTGGGATAAGTCACAATAAAAGTATCTCCTTTATGAGCTTTATATGTCAGTCCCGATTCAAAGTTTTCTGGACTAAATCCCATGGGTAAGCGAAATTTTTTGTAACGGACGTAGCTTGGTTTCATAATTAATTTAATTAAATATAGACTGACTCTTACTTCAACCCGTGTATGTTAGCAGAGTCACCTCTTTGAAATCCCGTCTTTTGACTATCTCGCGGTTATTCAAAATGAGTTCGATCGTTACTTATCGAATAATAATTCCTCGGATTTATGAGATACGCTTGAATTTTTTTTGAATCCGGTTAAAGAGAAAGGCTCCTACACCGAAGCAGGAGCCTTTATGCAATACAAACTTATCGTTTGTTTAGCTTTAGTCGATCGATAAACCCTCGACGATATTAGTCAAGCGGGTTCATCGCCAAAGTCGGTTCGTTCTCGCGATCGATACCTTTCTCGAAGCCAGCAACAGCCGCGCGAGCGCGACCGGCGTGCCACAGGTGACCGACCAAGAAGAAGAATCCCATGATGAAGTGGAATGCTGCCAACCAAGCGCGAGGATTCACGTAGTTAAATCCAGAGTTCGGCTCGGTGATAATGCCACCCACGGAGTTGATCGAACCGTTGGGAGCGTGAGTCATGTACTCAGCCGCGCGGCGCAATTGCCAAGGCTGAATATCGTTCTTGAGCTTGTTCAAGTCCAAACCGTTCGGACCGCGAAGAGGCTCGAGCCAAGGACCGCGGAAGTCCCAGAAACGCATGGTCTCTCCACCGAAGATGATTTCCCCAGTCGGAGAACGCATCAGGTACTTACCCAAACCGGTCGGGCCTTGAGCCGAACCGATATTCGCGCCCAGTTTTTGGTCGCGAGCGAGGAACACGAACGACTGAGCTTGAGAAGCTTCGGCGTTGGTGGGACCGTAGAATTCGCTAGGATAAGCGGTGTTGTTGAACCAAACAAAGCAAGAGGCGATGAATCCCATCATGGATAAAGCGCCCAAGCTGTAGGAAAGATAAGCTTCACCAGACCAGATGAAAGCGCGACGCGCCCAACCAAAAGGCTTGGTGAGAATGTGCCACACTCCGCCGGAAATGCAGATCAGACCTAACCAGATGTGACCGCCGATAATATCTTCCATATTATCGACACCGACAATCCAGCCCTTACCACCAAAAGGAGAAGTGGTGAGGTAACCGAAGATTGCGGCCGGGTTCAACGTCGGGTTAGAGATGATGCGGACGTCTCCGCCACCGGGTGCCCAGGTGTCGTAAACGCCACCGACGAACATAGCTTTGATGACGAGCAAGAAGCAACCACCGCCGAGCATCAGCAGGTGGAAACCGATGATGTTGGTCATCTGGTTCTTGTCCTTCCAGTCGTAGCCGAAGAAAGAAGAGTATTCTTCGAGACGCTCGGGACCGCGAACGGCGTGGTAGATACCGCCAAGACCCAACACCGCAGACGAAATCAGGTGCAGAACACCGATAACGAAATAGGGGAAGGTATTGACGACTTCACCACCGGGGCCGACACCCCAGCCGAGAGTTGCGATGTGGGGCATGAGAATCAAGCCCTGTTCGTACATGGGCTTTTCGGGAACGAAGTGGGCGACTTCAAACAAGGTCATCGCACCAGCCCAGAAAACAATCAGACCGGCGTGAGAGACGTGAGCACCCAGCAGCTTACCCGATAATTCGATCAGACGAGCGTTGCCAGACCACCAGGCAAAACCTGTCGAGGCTTGATCGCGCCCCGCACCGGTCATAGCAGTGTTAAATGTCGAGTCCAAGGGGGAAAACCTCCATTGAATTTGGGTTTTTCGTTTGGGAGGTAAAGCGGTTTTAGGACTTGGTCAACCGCTTTACGTCTAGCTAAATAGGATTATGAGACGAGATTTTAAGGTTCGATCGAAAGTTCTACCTTAAGTTAATAGCTTATCTCATATCTTTACAAAGCGTTACCGCGAGGCAGAACTTCTTCGGGGAACTCAAAGCCTTTGTGAGGCTGGTCTGCCGGAGACATCCAAGCGCGAATCCCTTCGTTGAGCAAGATATTCTTGGTGTAGAAGGTTTCGAACTCGGGGTCTTCTGCAGC
>NZ_JBRJXU010000168.1:0-30241 GCF_057467645.1 Zarconia sp. | reverse complement strand
TGTTTTTATTTTTGTCACTACCAATATTTCTGTTTTATTCAGTATTCATACATCAAAAATTAGTCGTCTTGTCAAAAATACAATACAGCTTATTAACTCAATATTGTCAAGATTAAGAATAGATTTTTTTGACAAGTCGATAAGCCGATCGCTAATAACCCATCGCTTTAAAACTGATATTTCAATTAATTCTTTTAATTCACATAATTTATATTTTTTTATTTAGGCTCAAATAAATATAAAGATTTGATAACTGAATTCTATTTTGAAGCGTGAATTGCCATTCTCAAACCTTGGGTATCGCGCTCGAGCGTTTCTGGTAAATATATTAGTCCATTTGAGATAGATTCTTGTGCGAAATAGGCGAGACAAATAGCATCAATAATATCATCGTCTGCCACTTCTTTTTTTAAATATATTCTTCGAGTTTTTGCGAATGTTTTTGGAGTTTCTTGAATTTGATTTTTGAATAATTGAACACGCAACTTTTTTCCAAAATCGGTCTTTTTTTTATGGGCAAGGGGTCGGTCTCTATTGAGCTTCCAAAATAGGAATTCTGGATGGCTTTCTAAAACGCGATCTATGAATTCTGGATAGTCCTGAATAATCTCATCAATTTGGCGAATTTTTGGGGTTATATTCCAGGATTGAATAGAAATTTTTTTGCCAGTTTTGGCGTGATTAATTTGGCAGGCAGATTCGTAGGTGTCGGCATAAACCGCTGCCCGAACGGGAGGAGAGAAAACCGAAGATGAGTACGATTGACCTAATGTTTTGCGTAAGAGACGATCGCAAGTTCGAGAAGCATCGCGATCGCTCAAACCGATGGGAATATCGATGAAGGTTCGACGGGCATTTTGTAAGAGATCGATGAGTTGCGATCGCTCTCGAATCATCTGAGATTCCCAGTTGTTTCCATCCCAGGCAATAACCAGCCAGCCGCCACGACAGCCATCAATTCCTAACGCGCAATTTTCTATTTTAAGTTTCACCAAATTGTCTGGATTGATTAACTTTAATGACTTGCAATAAATTTCGATCGCTCTCCGACTGAAAAGCGATGCATTGTTATGATGTCAGATAGCGATCGCCAAAGGAAGTGTAGACGATGTTTGCTCTCGTGTCACCGGAAAAAATTCAATTGCCTCCGGGTTCTGTCGTGCGGTTACCTGCAACTTGGCAAGAGTATCAAAGTTTGTACGATCGCCGAGGAGACGGTTCGATTCCGCGTCTGAAGTACCGAAATGGAGAAGTTTTGTTAATGTCGCCTTTACCTATACACGGCAGAGATGCTCATCTGATTGCGAATATCGTCTCTACTCTTTTAGATTCCGACGATCGAGAATACGATGCATTTACCCCGGTGACGATGACATTACCCGAAGAAAGCGGTATCGAACCGGACTATTGCTTTTATATCGATAACTGGCAAGCCGTCTCTGGAAAAAAACGGATTGACTGGCAAAACGATCCGCCCCCGGATTTAGTTATCGAAATTGATGTTACCAGTTATTCCGATATCCAAGATTATCTTCCCTATCGAGTTCCAGAAGTTTGGCTATTTCGGAAGCAGCAACTGTTAATTTACCAATTGCAGGGTGAAACGTATCAACTGCAAACCCAAAGCTGTTATTTTCCAAATTTCGATCTCGAAAGTGCGATCGCCCGTTGCGTGGAAATCGCTTACGAACGCAATACCAGTGCTGCCATTCGGGATTTGAAGCGACAACTTACTCACCCATAAAAGATTGATGATAGATATCGTATTTCTAAAAGTTAAAAGGCACTGAATCAATCATTCTATTAGGAATTATTTTATCGACGTCTTGAGTCATGAAATTTATTTTTATAACTCGAAGGGAATATGAATGGTTCTATGTTGCGTGATGATTTGCAAAGATATCGATAGATATCGACAAATAGAGAATTATCGTTATTCAAGAATACTATAAATCTCTAAATTCTGGTCCTAGCCTATCTTCCATCCAACTTCAACCCTCGCACTATCCGATGCGCCTCCACCCCAAAATAACGATCGCCCTTCTGCTTCTCCTCCTCACCAGTTGCACCCAAACCCCCAACCCAGATCGCCACGCCAACGCCGCCATCCCTGCCGCTACCGAACGCCAAGGGGATGCCAGCCAAGAAACAGCCTTTACCGCCCGCAGTGTTGCCGTTCGAGAACGACTTGCCAGCCAGGATTTAGCCGAACTCGATCGCTGGTGGCGGCGGGAAAATATCGGCGATCCCCATAAATACCTCCTCCCCGCCATCCTGGCAAAACTCAGCCTCGACGATGGAAAAGAACGCGATCGCATTTGGGAATACTGGCTGCAACTCGAACGCGAACGGCCGGATTTATATCACTTCCGCAGCCTCTTCGATACCCGTATCTTCTTCCTCTCGCGCGACGAACTGCCCCCAGATGTCGAAACCGCCTACCGCAGTATGCTGGCATCCCCCCGCGCCAAAGAGTGGAGTGAAGGGGGAACGGAAAATCATATCTCCCAGCAGTTTCTCTCGGGATTGGCATTGATGGATGGTAGCGGCTTCCCCATAGCGTACCCCCACCACCGCGCCACCCACGAAGCCTGGCTGCGGGCGGAACTGAATAAGTTTCTCACCATCGGGCAGGGGGAATTTCACTCTTCCACCTACTACGGCTATACCATCGGCAGCTTGCTGAACCTCTACGACTTTGCTGAAACCCCGGAATTGCGAGAACTGGCGCGAGGGATGCTCGATTGGCTGGCAGCCAATACCGCCCTGCGGCAAAGCTGGGGAACGACGGGGGGTGCGGAAAGTCGCGGTTTCGATCGCGGAACCTGGCAAACCGGCTTGAGTGCAGTCGCGTGGATGTGGTGGGGGGACGACGATGCTGGGGAAATCGCCCGAGTTGCCGAACGGATGCCTACCAATGCCGCCCGGTTGGCGTTGCTGGCGGGGTTGAGTGGCTACCGTCCCCCGCAGCAGTTGCGAGCGCTTGCCCGTAAGGAGGTGCCGTTGCCGTTTCTGGCGCAGGGGAGTCATCCGATCTATTACGGCTACCGCGATGGGAACCAGTTCTGGGAAACCTTCTACGCCACGGAAGACTATACGGTAGGGACACTGCTGGATGATTCGCGATCGTATCAAGTACAAGGGACGATTCGCGCCCAACACGCCACGTATAAATTAGTGGTGCGGGACGATTCCACAACCGATCGCCAAAATGCCGTTATCAGTTTAGCGGGAACCTACCACAGCCCCATGGCAACCGGGCGCAGTCCCGGCGATCGCTACTTGCAAGGGCGCAGTGCGACGATTTTCCAACTGATTCTCAACCCCCAGGATATCGCGGCAGGGGTACCAGAGCGATCGCATTTAGTCCTCCCCCAGCGCTACGGAGAACCCAAGCGTCACGGGGATTGGTATATTTGGCAAATCGAAAATACTTGGTTGTGCGCCCGTTCTTGGGGGGATAGCATCGAGTTGGAATCTCCAGTGGATGGGGGTAAGGAGGATTATCAAGCCCTAGTGGCGCGGGGGAAGCGTACGGCATGGGTGGTGGATGTTGCCCGAGTAGCCGATTATCCGGATCTGGCGGCGTTGCAGAATGCCCTCGATCGCACCGAACTCGACGATCGCAACTGGGAATCGGCGGGACGGCTGGTGTATCGGGGGTTAGAGGGCGATTTGTTGGAGATGGATTATGCTGCATCGGCAGCATACTCGCGGGGGAAAATTAATGGTGAGGAACGGGTGTTAGAAAATTGGGATGTGCTGAAAAGTCCGTATGTGAATCAAAAACTCGATAGCGGAATTTTAGAAGTTTCCGATCCGCAATTGGGAAGTTGGAAATTGCGGGGAACAGTCACGGGCGTGAGTAATCAGTGATATAGCTGTATTCAGTGAGGTTAGGACAGTTAGATCTAACATGAGCGTGTTTTCGATCTTGCTCCCCCTGCTTCCCCTGCTCGCTTCACGGTGAATTATAAGCATTCAACCGAACTTGATATAACTTCCCTACGCAAACACAAAGATATTGGGATCGGATAAGTCTAGTTCGATGGTATCGCGCACTACACCAATCAAATCCCGCACGGAACCCGTCGTTTCAAAAATGGTGGTATGACCGGCGAGGGTTTCCCTCAACTCGTAGTTGGCGGCACGACCGTGAAGGACAATTCGGTCTTCCCCAACGGTAAAATCTCGGAGAACGGCACGACCGGCACGACCGGAAACCACAGTAGTGGGATTATCGTTGTAGAAGAAACCCATTTGGTTGCCGAGAACGAACTCATCTGCCCCATCACCGCCTCGGAGAACATCTCTTTCTCCCGCACCAGGATTCGCCGAACTTTCATCTACCCCAATCAACACATCATTTTCCAGTTGACCGTTAAGTCGATCGTTGCCCGTACCGCCAATGAGGGTGTCATTGCCCCGATTCCCCCGTAGGGTATCTTCGCCGTCATTACCGAAGACTCGATCGTTACCTGCTCGCCCCCGGACAAGGTCATTTCCGGCGAGGGCATCGATGATTTCGTCGGCCCCCGTGTAGGTGAGGTCGTCATTCCCCTGAGTGGGAATGGGTATAGAATCGTCACAGATCGCCGCACCACCTTCTGGATTTTCCCGACACGGACCAACGTTGCCTTTCCATTGAAAATTATCAATTTGAAAAATACCGGTTGAATTTCCCGGACCGAGTGATTGATTGCCAATCCGCACGCTATTTGAAACCGGAGTTTCAGGCCAGGCTAAGATACTTAGCAAACTATTGTCGAGATTCCCATCCAAAAAGGACTGGGCCGTTTGTGTTGTGAAATCGTAGTAGATATCAACATGATGTCTGCCTGTCAAACTAGCATCTAAGCGCAAAATTCGAGGGACATCAAGGAACTGAGTGATATTCGCGCCTGGCTCGGCAAAATAGTCGAATGAGACCAGATGCGTGTTTGATTCAGGGGCATTACCACGTCTCCAGTGAAGCTGATGGTCTAGTCCAAACTCAAGCGCTCTTCCATCTAGGTTACTTGAAGAAATATTGACAACCGAGCTGGAGTCCAGTGCGCCGCCAAGTGTTCCATCTTCAAAATCCGAGTCGTAGTATATTACGGTCATCGTTTAAATCTTCGTTCCCACTGGATAAATAAAGTAACGCTCGGTCGCGTTCGCTTCCATATCAAACCCAAACTTCTTCAATTTACTCGCCAAATATTCCGCAGAATTATAAACTTTAATCACTTGAAACGTGCGCCCATCGTTTAGTTTTCGAGATTGATAAATCTTACCGTCATCTTTGATTTGGTGGTTCCTTGCCGTGGCGGTAGCGTGAAATTGCGAATCGATAATAAACACTCGACCGCCAGATTTAACCGATCGCCCTACCTTTTCTAGAAAATCATCTAATTTTTGTGGGGGGACGTGAGAGAGCCAAAATGCTAAAACGACAAAGTCGTATTCAGCTTCAGGCTTCCACTCAAACAAATCGATTTTTTTGTATTTAACTTTCGGCGATTTAACTTTCTTTTTATTCAGCAAAATAGATTCGGGAGAAATATCAATTGCCGTAATCTTATGTCCAATTTTTAATAACTCTTGCGTCCAAATTCCCGTTCCACACGCCAACTCTAAGATTTCATTTTGCGGTGCAAACTCCTGCAATTTTTTTTGCACGATTTTAATTTCATCGAACCAGCGCTGATTGTGTTTTGCACCTCGATCGTAACGACCGATGCGATAAAACCACTCATCGTATTCCGGCGCTCTTTGACAATAGTATTCAATCTGTTCTTGAAGGAGTTCATCTATCATATTTTTTAATCCTTAAAAGCCTATTGTGTAATGATTTAAAACGAAAACACCATCCGCAAAACCCCTTGCCACAGGGTATCGCTATCGTTATCGTTATCGGCATTCCAAACCAAAATCAGTGCCGGGGTAATGCTGAGATTATCGCTGAGTTCTAAATTGTAGAATGCTTCAAAATTGGTTTGCGTCGCATCCCCCACATCATCGGTAATAAATGGCTGACCGATCGCCGCCCCAGCAAAGTTACCCGGAAACGGCCAATTACGCAAGTTTAATCCCGCCGCCCAGGAAATGGGAGTCGCATCCAAATTTTCCCCTAAAACGCGATTGAACCCATCGTAATCCCCAAAACCCAGTCGCCCGAACAATCCGATGCCCAAACCGATGGCAAATTCTCCATTGAATCCCACCGCATCGATATTCGTTTGGTCGATTTCGGCATGGGTGTACTGCAACCGGAGCGCCCAATCGCGGTGGCGGGCGTATTCGAGTTCGAGGCTGGCTTGGTAGCGATCGCGAAATAAACCTCCATTGGCAGCATCCTCGGCCGTTGAAGCCACGTACAACCCCGTCAGGGAGACGGGAATCTCTGGCAAATCCCACGACACCACTGCTCCCGCGCCCCCCGGACGATCGATTTGATTTTGGATAATCAAAGGATTGTTGACGAAAAAGCTGGAATTGAAATTTATCGCCGAATCGTTGGCGAAGCGGTTGCGATCGATAAAATCTGCCGGGGCAATCTTCGCGCCGACGGTTACCGAGAGGCGATCGTTTGGCTCGAAAGAATAGTACAACCGATTCAGGTAGAGTGTCGAATCCACCTCGGTATAATCGAGTCCTCCTGCCCCCGCCAGCAGCCCCGTCGTTCCCAGGAGGTTGAGACCTTGATTCTGGACGAAACTCACCCCATCGCCGCCGTTATTGCCCGCTTCGAGTTGAGTAAAGAGGCGATCGTTCCCTTGAAAACTGCTAGTTAAATTCAAGCGCAGTCGATGCAGCAGCGTTGCGTTGCCCTCCGTTGCCCCCGTCAACCCGAGAATCAACTGCCCTTGCAATTGCGTTGTCGGCGAAAAATTCTGGGCTTCGAGGCGATCGACCCGAGGACGCAACCGGGTGGTGAGGCGACTTTCCAAATCGTCCAACGCCAGCTGATAATTTTCCTGCAAGCGTCTCAACACGTCCAAATCTTCCGCTACGAACTCCTCTCCCCGTCCCTGCAATTGCACCACTTCATCGAGGGCTGCTTGCAAAAGGGCGGCAAATTCGTAGCGCGTCAGGGATCGTTCGCCCCGAAACGTGCCATCGGGGTATCCCAAACGCAGGTTGTATCGATCGATTAAGGCTTTCAATGCCTGATACGCCCAATCCGTCGGTTGTACGTCGGAAAGGTCTTCGACGGTGGGAATCGAGCCAGGGCGCTGGGTATAGCGATGAGTACGAGATCTGGAGGGGGAGATTTTGGACGCAAGGGTTTTGACGGGAGGTTCGACGGTCGATTCTGCACGAACCGGGAGAATTAGGGCGATCGCCCCCCAGCCACTCAACCCAACCAACCCTAACGCTCGTTTCACGTCTGACTCCTCACTCGGGAATTTCCCAGGGTTTATTATCGCTCAAGTTGGGAGATTCCCGATCGGAGTACTTGTTAAGAAGATTTGCCGGCCAGTTGCGCTTCTGACTTCTCGCCTGCCGAACCCTGGGTTCCCAGTTGAATCAGCTCGATTTTGTACCCGGTGGGGTCTTCAACAAAAGCAATCACCGTCGAACCATGTTTCATCGGCCCCGCTTCCCGTACGACTTTACCGCCTTGGGCTTTAATCTGTTCGCAGGTCTTGTAAATATCATCCACACCCAGGGCGATATGACCGTAACCCTCCCCCAAATCGTACTTATCCGTTCCCCAGTTGTAGGTCAGTTCGATGACGGTATTATCCGACTCATCGCCATATCCCACGAACGCCAAAGTAAACTTGCCACCGGGAAAGTCTTTCTGGCGCAGCAGTTTCATTCCCAGTACGTCGCAGTAAAATTGGATCGATTCTTCCAGGTTGCCGACGCGCAACATCGTATGTAGCATTCGCATGAGTCAATTCTCCTCTTCGAGTCACTTTCTTATTGTGCGATAGATTCGATCGATGGAGGGGATGAGGTGATGAGGTGAGAAAATTTTGAATCGGTACCTGCGGGCATTTTTAATTTTTCATTTCCTATGCAACCTCCCATCGATCGCATCAAACTCTCCCAAACCGCAAAAGAACAACTCACCAAACTCAAGCGAGTCACGAAAATCGATCGCTGGAATATTCTCTGTCGGTGGGCGTTTTGCCGTTCTTTGGCCGAATCTACCTCTCCCTCTCCGGTTCCCATTCCCCTCGATAGTAATGTCGAAATTTCCTGGAGCGTTTTTGGGGGCGAGATTGCGGATATTTTGGCAGTCGCCCTCGTGCAACGCTGTCATAACGATGGTTTGGATCTCGACCCCGACACGTTGAAAATGCAGTTTAACTTACATCTCCATCGCGGTATCGGCTATCTCGCTGGCGACCCAAATTTGAATGGGGTTGAAGATTTAGTGGCGATCGTCTCAAAAAAAGAAATGGGTTGAAGTGACCGTTAGGACAGCCAAATCTCACTGTAGAGGTCAACAGCTGTTGACCCCGACGATCGCTCTGTGCTTTGCTGCCGACACTCTTGTGCTCACCAACACCAATGTCCGCGCCTAATCAATCGATCGCGAACGAAAACCGATACAGCCATTGAGGCGAGCGTCTCACACCTGTATTCAATGAAACAAAAAATATATATTCCCCGTTCCCCATTCCCCATTCCCTAGAAAAAAATATATCGAACCTTCACCAGAGTCTTACAGTTCTGCCTCGAACCTCCAAAAATTTTGTGCTAAGTTCTGGGTGAGAACATAAAAATCTGGAGTTTAGACGAAATTTCGATGGTGAAAGCGATAACCCATCTGTGACAAGCTTTTTGGGTTCGAACTTTCCGATTCCTCCTTGAAACTGTCAAATCTAGTCAAGATTCAGGATTTGACAGTTCGAGCGCTCACATTTGTCTAAACACCCATGAAAATGCAACCCGCATAGAACGAATGAAAGCATTAATTCTCTCTGGTGGAAAAGGAACGCGCCTGCGTCCGCTGACCTACACCGGGGCCAAACAACTGGTCCCCGTCGCCAACAAACCGATTCTTTGGTACGGCATCGAAGGGATCGTCGCAGCGGGAATTACCGACATCGGGATTATTATCAGTCCCGAAACCGGGGAAGACGTGAAAGCCCAAACGGGAAATGGCGAGCGTTTTGGCGCGAATATTACGTACATTCTTCAGGAAGAACCCGCTGGTTTGGCCCACGCGGTGAAAGTCGCCCAGCCGTTCTTGGGAGATTCCCCCTTCGTGATGTATTTGGGGGATAACTTGATTGAAAGCGACTTGGGGGGGTTCCTCGACTACTTCAAGTCTAAGAATCTCGATTCGCTGATTTTGTTGCGGCCGGTGGATAATCCCACCGCGTTCGGGGTTGCCAAGGTGGACGAAAACGGTCGCGTTCTGCAATTGGTGGAAAAACCCAAAGATCCTCCCTCGAACCTAGCACTGGTGGGGATTTACTACTTTGCACCGACGATTCACGATGCGATCGCCCGCATCAAACCCTCGGCGCGGGGAGAACTCGAAATTACCGATGCGATTCAAAACCTGATCGACCATCAAGAGTCGGTGGAATCGAAAATCATCGAAGGTTGGTGGTTGGATACCGGGAAAAAAGACGATTTGCTCAGCGCCAACCAGATTATCCTCGATACCAAACTGCAAACCTCCGTTAACGGTCAAGTGGACGAGGCAACCGAACTGATCGGTCGGGTGACCATCGGCGAAGGGTCTACACTCACCAACTGTTCTATTCGCGGTCCGGTGATTATCGGGGAAAACTGCCATCTGGAAAACTGCTTTGTCGGTCCCTACAGCAGCATTGCCGACGATACGACCCTCATCGATATCGACATCGAACATAGCGTGATTTTGCAGGGGGCCAAACTCGATCGGGTTCGCCAGCGAATTGTCGATAGTCTCATCGGTCGTCGCGCCAAGCTGGAGGTTGCACCGAAGCGACCGAAAGCCGTGCGGTTTATGGTGGGTGACGACTGCAAAATTGAATTGGAGTAATTGTGGGGAATGGGGAATGGTTAATTGAATAATCCTCCTCTCCCCCCTCTGCGCGGGGATGCGTCCCCGCGTCCTCCCCGGCCCATCATCCCTGATGTCCCAATCTGTTTCCGTAATGCTATCGTAGTTCCAGTAAGGGGCGAGGAAAGCCAAGGTGAACTACGATCGCATTGATGAAGAGGGCATTGTCCGACGGTTGCGCCAGACGCTACACGCGCCGCTGAGTCCGGCAAAACTCCCCTCTGTCACGGGAAATGACGATCGCCCCACAGATAGCGAACTCCGCAAAGATTTTGAACTGTTGCAAGCTAGCAGCGATGTCTATAACGTTCCCCTCACCTCCGCCAGAAAATTCGGTGCCGTCATTATTGCGGTAAAAGGTTTGTTGCGCAAGCTACTGCGCCCGTCTCTGGAACAGCAAATCATCTACAATGGGGCAAACGCTCGCATTCTGCACGATCTCGAGCGCCAGCAACAGCAACTCCAGAAAGATTTGCAAGCAGATTTGACGAACCGGTTTGCCGAAGCCGTGGAATTGATTAACGCCCAAGCCGATCGCATTTCCAAGTTAGAAGCGGAAGTTGAAAAACTCAAAAGGATGCAACAACCGACGATAGAAGGGTTCGATCGCTCTGAATCCGATCGCCTTTCTGTGGTGGAACGGCAATAATATTCTGGGGAATTCTGTTATTGTAAGCATTCAGGTCTCGTGCCGTCAGTCAACCAGGCGTCAAACTCCGATCGAGCTGATGGCTTTCACCTCTTCCTCGCTAAAATTCTGGCAATTTTTGCATTCTTGCAAGAGTTAAACACTGATAGCTGAGTGCACGAACGCTTACTTGTTATTGTGAAGTCTCAATGAGCCATCTACCAATTTGTTCTGCGATCGTCGTCAATTATAATGGCTTGCGCTATCTCAAAGATTGCTTGGAGTCGCTGCAACAACTGGATTATCCTCAGGATTGCCTGGATTTAATCTTAGTGGATAATGGCTCTGATGATGACTCGTTAAATTACGTTCGTCGCACTTTTCCTGAAGTTCGTATCTTTGTTAACTCCGAGAATAACTTTGCTAAAGCCTTAAATCTAGGAATTTCCAAGGCGAAAGGGGAATATATCGCTTTTCTAAATAATGATGCGACCCTCGAGTCTCAGTGGTTATTAACGCTACTTCGCCACTTTGAGGAAAATCCTAAAATGGGCATGGTTGGGGGAAAAATTAAGTTTAAAGATGGTCGAATTAACAGCGTCGGACATCGCCAGTTACCGAACTATTTTTGGGATGATATCGGGTTGGGAGAACCCGATCGCGGACAGTACGATCTCCCTCGAGAAGTAGAAGGATTGTGTTGGGCGGCGGCTTTATTTCGCAAGACTTGTTTGGTAGATGTGGGTGCGGTAGATGAAGCATTTGTTATGTATTTCGAAGATGTGGACTATGCCAAACGCTGCCGAGAGAAAGGGTGGAAATTAGGATACGTTCCCGAGGCGATCGCCTACCACATCCATGGCGGTTCGAGTGAGGGTAATACCCTAACTGAATATTTCTGCAATCGCAACCGTTTTTTATATCTTGCCAAACACGAACCCGAAGAATTTATTGAGGCGATCGAGACTTCAGTTTTTACCCAACAAAAACAATATACTCAATTGTTCGATGCGCTTTTATCTGGCGCGCACAAGCTTTGTCTGCATCACGAGAAAACGTCGATCGAACCCATTCTCGATCGACTGCAAACTAAGCTAACGCAACTCTATCCCCATCCCCTACCCGATCGATTCGAGAGACGATTAAATTCAATGGTGGGCGATCGAAAACTTTCGATCTATATTTACGACCACGCCCTTCATTTCGTCGGCGGCGGGCAAAAATACGTCGCCACTCTGGCCTCGATTTTACAACATCAATTCGAGATTACTTTTATCGGCAACAAACCCGTTACCATGACCGAGTTAGAAACTTGGTACGGATTGGATTTATCGAGTTGTAACATCAAAATAATTACCTTGCCGTTTTTTGAAAAACGGCGGATGGCAAATATCGATTCATCAATGGTGAGTCCGGAAATCGAAAATCCTTTTGAACTTATCTCCCAAGAAAGCGAAAATTGCGACATTTTTATCAATGTCAACCAACTCGAAAAAGTCAAACCGCGATCGCCCATTTCTATCTTTTTCTGTCACTTTCCCGATAGTTGGAGAACCATTCATTTTGCTGTTGATGATTACACGTTCTTGATTGCCAACAGTCACTTTACGATTAAATGGCTCAAACGGCGGTGGAATCTCGAACCCACATTTCTGCTTTACCCCCCGGTAGATATGACAACCGTCGCACTTCCCAAGGAAAAGATTATTCTTTCAGTGGCTCGATTTGAGGCAGGAGGCAGCAAAAAGCAGCTCGAGGCAGTTGAAGCATTTTTGCAGCTAAAAGGGGCTTCTCCGGATAAAATGGAGGGCTGGCGACTGGTTTTGGTCGGGGGCAGTACCCCAGGGAATCCATATTTGAAAACGGTGTTGAAGCGGGTGCAAAACAGTAGCGGGGCGATCGAGGTGAAACCCAACGTTTCCCTCACCGAGCTAAAATCTTGGTACGGCAGAGCCAGTATTTTTTGGCACCTCTGCGGTTTGGGGGAAGTGAATCCCCAGCGTTGCGAGCATTTTGGGATGGCCACGGTGGAGGCGATGCAAAACTACTGCGTGCCGATTACATTCAATGGGGGCGGACAGCCGGAAATTATTCAGGCGGGCGAGTCGGGGTTTTTGTTCGATTGCATCGATCGATTGTGCGAGTATACCCACGAGTTGGTAGCAAATCCCGATCTCCTCTCTCAAATGCAAAATGCTGCATTCGAGCGGGGTCAACAGTTTGGAATTCAACCCTTTGCCGAGAAAGTACAAGCCTTTTTTTCGATTCTCGATCGAGAATATCGTACCGTCCCCCTGCCCGATCCGGCCGAAATAAGTTAGCGATCGCGCATTAAATTTGCATTAAATTTTATGTGTCGGGGGATGGGGAGAGATGATGAATACACATCTGATGGAAATCAAAAATCCAATCCATTTCTATGCCGAATTCTATGCCGAAATGATGCATTTCTTTCCCCTTAACCCTTAACCTTTTCCCCCACGGTGTCAGGTTTTGGAGCGTGAAGTTGCACCGAAGGTGGGCTGTAGGATGCCCGCCTGCCTCCCCGACCTCCGACTTGATAAACTAGCCATAGCGACTCAAAAGGGTATCGATCGTGGCCAACCCCTCCAACTCGTACGATCTGATTGTCTATGGCGATGAAGTTCCCGGAATCTTGGGACTTGTCAGTGCCGCCCGAGAATACTACCGGCGCGTGGGGCAATATCCCCGCACCCTGCTGATGGTGAAAAGCAACGCCAAAAATGGCATTGGCGGAACCCTAGTGCGTGGCGAACTGGCATATCTCGATCGATCGAGTTTGGATTGGGACTTCTTGCAACGAATGGGATTACCCACCTTCGGCGACCCCGCAGCCATCTATAAAGAATTTCTCCAACGGGCTGAAGTCGATTGGATCGCCCTCGACCCGCAAAAAGGGGATGCTGCCCTCCGCTGGATGCTAGGGCAAGTCGGCGCGCAAATTCTCAGCAACGTCCGGATTCGATCGGCGATCGTCGAAAACTCCATCCTCACCGGCATCGAACTCCTCCGGGGCGAGACCTATTGGGGTAAACAGTTTATCGATGCCACCGTTAATGCCGAACTCGCCCAATTCGCCGGAGTCCGCAAACTCAAAGGCTATGAAACCTTCGGTTTGCCAGAATCGGAACTTCCCGTCACCCTCTGCTTCCAAACCGAAGGGGTGAGCGTTCCCACCCTCAAAGACGTTGAAACGGCCTCCCTGACACGCTTCTCCAACCCCCTGGATTTAGAAGCCCAAAATTGGTTGGATATTGCCGCCGGATTTGCAGCCGAACTCGCCGCCATCCTCCGGGGAGACCTTTTCGACGCCGCCGGCAAACTCAAAACGCTCTACCAAGCCAAAGACTTCGTTGATATCCGCAGTCGTGCCCTCAGCATCGCCTACCACTCCTTCCGCCAGAAAAAATGGTCTCTCTCGGAATCCGGATCGGTCTTCGATAACGGCAACGTCGCCGTATTCCCCGGAGAACGACTCTCCTGGAACTCCCTCCTGTTTTACGTCAACGGATCGGAAGCCGAAAAACTCGCGCGCGGGGGCGCCAAACCCACCCCGGCAATGGAAGAAGAAATGGAGTGGGTGGCCACCTGGATCGAAAAAGCCATGGGGGCAACGGCCGTTAAACCCGCCACCGAACTCTACATCCGCCATGCGGGAAACGTGACGGGTGTCGTCGAACCCCTCACGGGAACCAAAATGCTCGAAGGGGGAGTTCCCGAATCGGAGGCCTTAGCGACCTTCAGCTACCACTTCGACGTGCGCGGCGGGATTACCGGTTTAGGGGCAAAAGGACGGGAAAAAGGATACAGTCGCGTCGGATTCCATACCAAACCCATCTTCAACGTCGGCATCCGCCACGCCCAAATCCGCGACGTTCCCAACCTCGCCGTCGTCAGTCCCGCCTCGGGATTTGAAGGCTATGCTTCCTCCGCCGGACGCATCGTCGAATTCAACGTCGCCGTCGCCCAAGGTCTGGGCATCGCCAGTGCCATCGCCCTCATCGAAAACCGCAACCTTGCCGATATTACCAACCTCGAAGTCCGCAAAGTTCTCGTCAAAAGCGGTCAGCTTCCTCGCATTTACGGGCAACCCAACCCCGAAGCGGCCGCCAAGATGGGCAAATTTGAAGCCGATCTGATCGTTCCCCCCGATGCAACCCCCGTTAACCCTCTACCGCCTCTAACCTCTACCGACCTCACCGATATCGGCGGACATTGGGCCCAAGCATTCATCCAACCCCTGTTCGAGAAGGAATATTTGCAGGGATTTGGCGATCGCACCTTCAAACCCGAAGCCCACCTCACCCGCGCCGAATACGCCGCAATCGTCGCCAAAACCTTCAACTTACCCTTCAAATCCGCCGCCAAAGACTTTCGCGACGTTTCCGCTGACTTTTGGGGGGCCGATGCCATTACCAAAGCCACCCGCATGGGCTTTATCTCCGGCTTCCCCAACGGCACCTTCCGACCTCAAAGAAACTTGACCCGAACCGAAGCATTAGTGGCCCTCGTCAGTGGATTGAAGCTGCAAACAGACAATCCCGATATCCTGGAATTTTATTTCGATCGCGCTCAGATTCCATCCTATGCCATCGATGCGATCGCTGCGGCGACCCAAGGGGGACTCGTCGTCAATCATCCCCACCGCCAGCGCCTCAATCCCCTTGCCAACATCCGTCGTGCTGAAGTGGCTGCAACGATCTATCAGGCTTTAGTACTCGAATCGCGAATGCCTGTGATTTCTTCGCCTTACATTGTCACGGAAAGTGGAGTCTAGTGCCGCGAGGCGGAATTAAAAATGCAAAATTAAAAATGACGAGTACACATAGCTCTCAACTGGTGAAAGCTAGGTTGTTATTTCTGCCGCGCTGCACTAGTGGGTACGGGGAACCACCCGCTGAGATCGAGTTCGGCGATCGCCGTTCCCTCCCTTTTCCTTACAGATTTTCAGTCATGGAGAATAGGGAATGGAAAATACCTGTTTCTTCAATCGTGTAAATCAACTGCCGGCGAAGGAGGGGGAGCAAAGCGGAGGGGTGGCACTATCACTGGTCACCGATTGATTGCGATCGCCTAACATTTGAGGGCGAAAGCCTTCACCCGATCGAGAATCACCTCTAACTCCATCACTAATTCATTGACACCTTCGAGTTGGTTTTCTTTTGCTTGCATTTCGATGCGCTTGGCAATATCGGGCATCGTCAGAATGGCAGCGGTGCTGCTCGCTCCTTTGATTTGATGGGCGATACAAGCTAGTTCGTGGGTATCGGCCGCGTCCAGAGCCGCTCTCATCTTAGCAACGCAACCGACGACATCTTCAGTAAAGGTTTCGAGCAATTCCTGTTGAAATTCTCGATCGCCATCGGTAATTGCATGCAACCGATCGAAATCTAGGGGAGGGCGATCGGTTGCCGTCGCCGGCTGAGTCGGCAATACGATCGGTGTGGGCAAGTTCTCGGGGGATTTGTGGGGATCCTCGGGCGATTTTGGCTCTTGCGGGGGTATTTTCGTTTTCTCGTACGGGTTCAAGCGATCGAGAATTGCGGCTAGAATTTGCAAATCGACGGGTTTACTGATGTAGTCGTCCATGCCGGCGGCCAAACATTGCTCTCGATCGCCTTCCATGGCGTTTGCCGTCATCGCCACAATCGGAGTGTGGCGATGTTCGCCTTCGCGCTCGCGCAATCTCTGGGTCGTCCGATAGCCGTCGAGGACGGGCATCAAACAATCCATCAATACGATATCGTAGGTCTGGCGTTCTAAGAGGTCGAGAGCATCTAGACCGTTTCCGACGCAGGTGGGTTCGGAATAGCCGAGGGTTTTCAATTGATTGCGCAAGACTTTTTGGTTGATGGGAGTATCTTCCACCACTAAAATTTTCAAGTCCTGCTGCCGTTGTTGGTTTTGTGCTTGTTGGGCGCGAGATAGTTGGAGATGTTCGTCGTCGAAGAGGGCAAGCAGCTCGAAGGGTTCGATCGGTTTAACCAAACACGCCGATGCACCCGCATCGTAAAAACCTCCGACCCGATCCTGTTGGTGTTTGGTAATGGTTGCGATCCACTGGGTTGTTGCCAATTGAGGATCGAAGCGAATCAAGCGTCCTAACTTGTCACCACACAGCTGAGAATCTTCAACATCCACGATTACCATCGAGTAGGGGATCTGAGATTGCAAACCTTCTCGCAGGCGAGCAAAGGCAACGCGGGTATCGCGAACGGCATCGAGTTCTATCTCCCAAGCGCTGCAATAGCTGCGTAGGGTTTGCAAATCCGACGGGTTGCGGGTGACCAGCAAAATTCTCACGCCACTAAAATTGACTTGGGGAAGGGAGTACGATCGCGTTGTGAGGGAGACCAGGGATTCGATCTCGGCTTGCGCGGGTGTTAGGTTCTCGTTCTCTGTGGCGACCTCTTCCACATCCGCCGCTTCAAACTGAGCCACAAACCAAAACGTCGATCCGCAACCTAACTCGCTACGGACACCGATATCACCACCCATCAGCTTAACGAGCTGGCGGCAAATGGCCAGACCCAAACCCGTTCCGCCATATTTGCGGGTGGTGGACGCATCGACTTGGGAAAAAGACTGAAACAGCTTAGATTGGTCTTCCGGGGCGATACCGATCCCCGTATCTCGAATGTCAAACTGCAGATAGATTGGAGATGAGGGGGAATCACTAGGGTTCTCTTCGTCGAGGGGAGGATTGGCAGTCGCCGTGGTGGAACTCACGCGGATCTCCACTTCACCCTCGAGGGTGAATTTGAGGGCGTTACCGGTCAAATTCATCAAAACTTGCTGTAACCGGGTCGGGTCGCCTTTGACCCTCGACGGCACCATCTCTTCGATGTGGGCGAACAGTTTGAGTCCCTTAGAACGAGCTTGGGCTTCGAGGAGACCCGTGACTTCCTTGACACAGGTCGCTAAATTAAACTCCACGCACTCCAAGCGCATTTGACCGGCTTCGAGTTTGGAGAAATCGAGAATATCGTTGACGATTAATAGTAAATTTTGACCGCTGGTTTTGAGAGTTTCCACAAAGTCTCGCTGTTCCGGACTTAGAGGCGTGGTCAGCAGCAAGTCGGTCATGCCGATCACCCCATTCATCGGCGTTCGGATTTCGTGACTCATATTGGCGAGAAACTGACTTTTTGCCAAACTGGCAGCTTCCGCTGCGACTTTGGCTTCTTTAAGTTCCACCGTCCGACTTTCGACTCGTTCTTCTAGAGTTTGGGAGTAGCGGCGCAGTTGCGCGTTGGCCCGTTTGAGCCAGAGACGATGGTAGGTATCGATCAGGGCGATGGCTGAGGCGGAAAATGCCGCCAGAGGAGCAACGGTGGGAATCAACCAACCGGCGCGAAATGCACTGTAGCCGATTATCGCAAGCACCACACCGGCGATCGGAATTTCCAAGAGGACGCCTCCCAATCCCAAACTCCGGTTCTTGGATTGGGTCACGTGTAACAGCTTCCAACTCCCGGATGCCCCGAGGAGCGACCACACCATAATCCACCCCCACTCAACGGGATGAGACCAGGCGCGCAGCAAGGGACGACCGTCGAGAGCGGCACTAATCATTTGACTGGCGATGTTGGCGTGGATGACGACTCCGGGCATTTGCGGCTGTTTTTGAAGGGGGTCGCCGCTGTAAGGGGTCAACTCGAAGTCGTTTTCGGAAATAGCCGTCACGCCGATCAAAACGATGCGATCGCGAAAAAAATTGGCGGGCACTCGATCTTCGAGCACGTCTACTATCGAAATGGTGGAGAAACGGCTTTTCGTCCCCCGATAGTTGAGAAAGGTTTGATAGCCTCCAATATCGCCCGGTCGATAATTGCCTTCCCGTCCGGTTAGGGGCACTAACAAGGCTCGATTCAGTTTAAAGCGTTGTTGTCCCAAATCCCCCACCGGTTCGGGCTGAATCTCTTGTTGTTTGAGGTACTTGAGTGCTAACTCTACCCCAAGACCCGTGCGATCTTTACCCTCTTTATCCTGTGCGCCAATCAATGCCCGGCGCACTTTTCCATCGCGATCGACCACTAAATCCGCAATCGCGACCCGCTCGAGTTCGCTTAAAATCGGTGGCGGAGCGACGGTCTCTCCGACAATCTTTTCCACCCCAAATAAATTCGTCGTCGAGCGAAGAACCTCGATCAGTTTTTGGTGCCCCGGCTCGATGGGGATGTCTCGATACAAATCCAATCCGATAGCGGAGGGTTGACCCCGGGCGATGATTTCGATGACACGGGCGAGTTGAGCATCGGACATCGGCCATTGTCCGACTTCCACGATGTCCGATTCATCGATTTCGACGATGGCAATGCGCTCGTCCGTCGGTTCTTGGGGTCGGATGCGAAAAAGTCGATCGATGGCAGCCCATTCGAGAAGCCCGAATCCGCCTAAGATATGACCGAGAACGACCAACGATCCCACAATCGGAGCTGTGGTGAGGATCGAACGCCATTGCCAGATTTTTAATCTAAGGTGAGACCACATGAAATAGACCCTTCCATCATGCCTGGATTGTGGGAAGGGAGGTTGACGATCCGATCGACGATCGCCACGAGATCCACATCGAGGAACATGCCTCATATTCCCTCTAAATTATAAGAGAGCAGCACTCTTAAGTACTGCTCTCTTCTCGTGCCAGACGCTGGTCGCTCATAGAATTAAACAACTAATTGGAGGTTGGACACCCGATCGACTGGAGAACTCACAACCACTTTGGATTATCGCTCTCAGACGATATTCCTTCGTTCTTCATCCTCGGGTACCGGCAATTACACCCTTGAAAAGGATGACTGTCAATATTCGATTCGATGATATTTAGTCAAGAATTGGCTCGGAGGCGATCTCCTCTAAACCCACAGAAATGAGTAGCTCTTCCCAAGTTTTCTCCAAGGTCGGCTCGTTCGGTTGTAGCAGACGAGCGTTCGCCAGGGTGGTGAGGGTATCGTACCAAAGTCCCGCATCCCCGTAGACTTGCGCTAAATCGACGGCCGTTGTTTTTTCAGCGAGATTGCGAGCCACACTCGCATCGATACTGGTACGCTGTACGGAACCGACGATCGTTGGATTGTCGGGATCGAAGGAGGGGGCGCAATGGATTTCAAACATCCAGGAATAGGTTTTTCCCTCTTGCAGCTTGGCCTGGGTTGGAGGAAGAGCAATTCTCATAATGCCCCCCGATTCGGGTAAGGTCACTTTCGTGCGATAGTGGATTTCATCCTCGGCATTTTTAAGGGTAAAGGAAGCTTCCGTCGCGGTTGTTGGCGGTACGTAGACGAAAAACGTGGGTCGATCGGCGACCGTCAGAACCCGATCGGCATTTTTGGGCAAGAGTGGGGTCGCCGAGGTCTGCCCGATCGCGAGGGATTGGGCGGCACATTGACCTCCGCTCCGACTAGCACCGCCAGAAGTCGGTTGCGAGGGCGCTGGATCGACTCCGTCCGGTGCGGAAAAGGTGACTGCCGATGAAGGACTCGTGAAGAAAATTCCGCTAGCCAGAACGAAGACCGTCGCGAATCGAGAGGGTTGTTTCCAGTATTGATTTGTCTGTGGCATGTCCTTATCCCTGAACTACATTGAGTCTCGATCGAATTGATTAGCACCCTATAGTTCTATTATCGTAAATTATAAAAAAACTGGCGTATATAAAGATCCATCAAAGATGCAAAAATCCTTGGTGAATATAGGGTACCAGTTAAGCTCCAGACCGTCATACCCATTGGTGAGGTGGTTTTGCTTGTCGATCGCGGGTCAAGCGCCACGAGCGGTCATCTCCTCTTTTGGCAGGCTACAGCCAATTGCCGACAAGGACGAAGGGCGCCCAAAAAAATGGGTGTTCGTATCCCGGCTGCTCCATTAAAAAGAGTTGGGCTTTGCGCAGTGCTTGGGATTTGCGGGTTCCGGGTACTGAGAGTTCCTGATAGAATCGAGCGATTAAGTCAGCGGTCGAGCGATCGCGAACGGTCCACAAGGTTCCCAGGGTCGAGCGAGCGCCGCTTTTGACGGCAAATCCAGCTAACCCTAAGATGGCGCGATTATCTCCCTTAGCGGTTTGACAGGCGCTTAAGACCAATAACTCGATGGTTCGAGTGCGGGTTTCATCTCGCGCTTGCAACAGGCTGGCGAGTTCGGTGATGGGAATTCGACCGTCCCAGGTGAGGATAAAAGTTTCATCGACGTTGGAGCTAAATTGACCGTGGGTCGCTAAATGCAAGATGGGACGATCGGTACTGGCGATCGCACTGCGCACGGTTTCCGTGGTGAACTCCCCATCGAGCCACACCTCCGAAATAATCTTCTCCCCGATGCGCTCTAGCTCGAACTCAACATTGGGCAAGGCCGGAAATCCCTGGCGGGCTTCGCTCAATCCGCCAATGGTGGCTTGGAGTTGGGTACGATCGAGGGGCTGCGGTTCGAGCAGTTGGAGACCGGGGGAAAGGGCTAAATTGTACTTTTCAATGGCATAGCGCTCGCCATCGTATAACACGGCCATGGGTAAGTTGCGCAGGGAACCGTCGAGGACGAAGACGAGAGTTTCGATGCGGCTGCTTTCGAGATCCGTTACGATGGGACGAATCAGCCAATCGTAGACCCGAGCGTAGATGGCAAGGCGTTCGCTTTTGGGAAAGGATAAACTCAACGACTGGCGGAATCGATCGAGGGTCTCCTCAAATTGAGCTTGAGGAATGACGGTTTTGTAGTTTTTTAAGGGCTTTCCGGGCAGGGAGAGTAGGACTTCGATCCGGGTTTGACTGGGGGAAGCGTTCGAGATCGGCACAACGATCGGATAGATGACCGCCGCTGTGGGGTCGAGCTCGTCGATGGCGATGGGTTGGGTCGTCAGGCAAGCTTCCCGAAAGAAATTATCCAGTTCGGCGATTTGCAAGTTTTCGATGGTCTCCCGTGCTTTGACCAGGTTGGCTTGGGAGGGGTTGGGAGATTGTAACAACAAGCCGACCAATTCTCGATACACGGGTTCGACGCTTTCTTGAAAGGAGAGTTGAACGTCAGTATTGATGCTGACTAAATCCTGGCGCAGGGTTCTCAGGGCGCGGACGGCTTCTGAATAGGCGGAGATCGCATCTTCGAGTTTGCCCTGTCGCTTGAGGATGCGTCCCAACTGAGTCGCCCACTTGGCGGTAATATCCGTGGCTCTGTTGCCCAGGGAAATTCTCAGGGCTTCCTGGGTGAGAGCTGCCGCATCGTCGAAGCGATCGCTGGCTTCGTATAAGTGGGCGAGTTGACCCGTGGCGTAGGACTCGGCTCTCGGGTCTTGGAGAGCCCCGGCCGTTTCGATGGCTTCGCCTAAAAGGGTGGCTAGATCCTGGAGAACGAGGGCGAGATCGGCGCGTTCTGGGTCTAGGTGGTTTGAGGTCAGATCGATCAGGTGTTCGGCGAAATTGACTTTGGCGTAGACCGTAGAACGCCCGATAGATAAGCGATTTAAATTTTGTCGCAGGGTGGAAGCCAGCTCGAAGGCTTCTTCTGTGCGTTCGAGTTGCACGAGTACGCCGAGGGCGTTCAACCCGGCCGGAATTTCTAGATGGGGCAATTCATCGGCGGCGCGGACGGCTTCTCGGTAGTAAGTCAGGGCGGCTTCGGGATCGGGTAAGGCTCGAGCGGTATTGCCCAAGGCTCGCAGGGTGGCACTCAGATCCGGGGGAAAGTTGAATTGCCGATCGATGGCTAATGCGGTCTCTAAAACAGCTTGCGATCGATTCGGGTCTCCCACCATTTGTAAGGTGATGCCGAGGTTACGTAATCCTGCCGCTTTCACTCGGGAGTCGGGAACCCCTGCAAGTTGTTCTTCCACCCCTTCGAGGATGCGCCGCGCTCGACGGTACAACCCCAAGGACTGCAGGGCCAGGGCTTGATTGACTGTTGCCCCCAACTCTCCGGCGCGATCGTCGATGGCATGGTAGGCTTCGCTCGCCTGCTGCCAAGTCTCGAGGGCCCCTTGGGCATCCCCCAGAGCCAGTTGAATTCGTCCTCGATTATTGAGGATTTGAGCGAGAATCCCATGGCTTCCGGTGCCGGGTTCGAGGGAGAGCAGTTGGAATGCCCGATCGAGATCGGTTTGCGCTGCCTCTAATTCTCCCAACTCGTAAAGCGCCATCGATCGATAGCTCAAACTGCCAGCTTGACCCAGGAGATCGCCGCGAGCGGTAAATGTTCGAGCTGCTTCTTGCCAGGTCCCGGCCGCCGCACGAAACTGTCCGCGATCGTAGAGGGCGCGACCCTCCCGTTCGAGTTGTACGGGATCGAGCCGCTCGATTCGTTCCGGTTCGACAGAGAGTTCGATGGCTCCGTCGCCCGGGATTTGAGCCACTGCGGCAGTCGAAAGCACCAAACCGAAGGTGGCGATCGCCAAACCGATCCAAACCCCAATTTTCCTCGGTTTGAGCCAGTGATGGAGTTTCCTAAAAGAGTGGGGACGTTTCATTTGGGGACAAATTGCAGGGAACGATAGCAAATTCCGAGGCATGGGTTGGGTCAGCGGCTACGCATTTCAACTGTATATCGAGATTTTGGGAACGGGTTTGGGGTGTCGGCAAGACCAATCGAAATGTGTTTTCGCTTCGCTGTCGGGATTTCCTTAGAACGAGACTCCGGTACGATCGCATTGGTCCTCATCCAGATGAATACAGCGATCGTTCATCCTTCTTCTGGCTCCGATGACGCCTCACGGATTGGTGAAGGTCACTTTCACATTCAGGGGGGGCAGACCCCATGGAGTTCGGGAGATGAGCAACCAGTTCGATGGTGCCATCGGCTCGGCGAATCCAACCAGTTGCCTCAACTAAAGCTGGGGTTGGTGAGACGGGGAGACCGATCGCAGCCATCGACCCAGATCCTAATTCTCGCCAATTGCGAGTATCCGACCAACTCGGCAACGCTTGCACCGCCAGAGTGGGGTCTTCGGGTAATCCCCCCCGTCCGATGATGGCAAAAGTACTGCCTTCAGTCGTGCCACAGTGACTGACAACTCGATTGGTTCGATCGGTAGGATTGGAGGGTAATTGCACCAGACCCGCACTCGGATCGAGATCCGGCGTTCGTAAGGTGACGATGCCATCAAACTGGGCACCTAATTTCGACGTGGCGGTGATATCGCTTTGGGGGGTGAGTTCGGGTCGAAACGCCGTGCCGAAAAGGCTTCTGGTGGCGATCTCCACCCGACCGCCCCGACCTCCCTCAGCATTGGCGGTAATATCGCTGTTTTCGAGGGCGACGAGGGTATCCGTTTCCAGGGTAATATTCCCCCCGTCGGTATTGCCCCCATTCGCCGCGATATGACTCTCCTGGCGCAGTTGCAACTCTAAAGCGTGCACGGCAATATTCCCACCATCGCCGGAGTTGGTGGTGGCGGTAATAATACCGCCACGCTCTAAGCGGATCGAGTCGGCATCCACGTTGAGAGTGCCACTGTTGCCAGTATCGACGCTAGAGACGGATATTTCCCCTCCATCTCGAACGATGAGTCTTTCTGTGAAGATCTCGAGATTCCCAGCAGCACCGGGAGAGGGAAAACTCGAAAACACGTCCTCTCCAGATGAGGTGGATAAGTTGCTCGGATTCAAACCGCTGGCTGAGGTTCCGGCGACTTCAATGTGCTGTGTCGCTCGCACGATCGCGTTTCCCCCATTGCCTCGCCCAATCGTCGAGGCAGAAACAACCGCACCATCTCGAATCGTCAAGCGTTGGGTTTCAATGCTCAAATCCCCTGCCGGAGCGTCGCTGATGCTGAAACTGGCACTGACTAAACCTGATGGCAGGATGCCATCTTCTGAGATTCCGGAGAGTTCTACGGATTCCGAGGCTCTGACGATCAGGGTTCCGCCACCGCCTCCCCGACGGTCGAGGGTTCTCGTACCAGGATTGGCCAATCCACTGGTGGTGAGAATTTCGCCCCCATCTTCGAGAATCAGTCGCTCGGTTTCGACGGTAATATCTCCCGCTGCACTAGTTCCTAGAGTCGTGGTGGCAATGCCGGTAATGGTATTGTTGCCTGGGGGATTCCTGAGAATTTCCACGGATTCGGAGGCTCTCAAGACGATATCTCCCCCCGGTTGAGAACCAAAGGTAAACGCTTGGATCGAGCTACCATCGCGGACGATCGCTTGCCTGGTGGCAATCTCGATGTTGCCCGTCGAACCGCTCGACCCGATGCTGCTGCCCGTAGTTAAGCTCGATTCCACCACTTCGATCGACTCCGTGGCGATGATATTTAAGTTACCCCCAGTTCCCCGATCGAATGTCGGCGCGATCGCCACAGCACCTTCTGTTAAGGTCAGGGTTCGAGTTTCGATGTCAATATCGCCGGCATTCCCTTCGCCGCCGGTGACGCTAAACAAGCCGGAACCGCGCTCTAGGGGAGTCAGGGTGCCAAAAAACGCGCCGAGGACAAAGATATTTTGGAAGTCGGCAAAACTAGTCCCCGTCAAGTTGACGGATTCGGACGTGTCGATCTCGATGCCGCCACCATTTCCACTGGCTAATGTTGAAGCGCTGACAAAGGAGCCAGCGCCCAGATCGAACCGACGACTTTGGAGTTCGATGCCCCGTCCGTCTAGGTCACCCCAGGTGTCAGCTTGCAGAGAAGCGCCATCGTGGAGGAAAATCCGATCGCCTCGTACTCGAATCCTCCCGCCGCCTAAACCTCCAGCGTTGACTGTTGCCCCACCCGATAACTCGATATTGCCAAAATGACGAACGTCGTCGTATCCTACCTCAAAGCCGGTCGCGGTGGGCGTTAAATCCAGGCGATCGCGACCGGAAATGCTGCCGAGTTCGAGGGTTCCGGCTTGACTAATTTCACTTTCTGTGGTTTTAGATAAACTCGTGAGATGACCCCCTTCCAAGCGCAGATCTCCACCGAGCAGGGCAAGACTCCGTCCCGATCGAACTTCCAAACCCACGGCATCGGGACGGGGCACGGGGGAACTTTCCGGATGGGACAGGAGACTCGGGGCGCTCGAGCGGTGGACGATCGCCCCGGGTGTGGGACCGAATTGCAGACCGATGGGCACGTTCACCGTTAGTAGGGGCACCGTACCCGTTCCATTGGGATGAGTCGCACTAAATTCAACCCCATTTTCAAATAAGACACTCTCGGCCGTGGAAGCAAAAAACGAGCCGCCGATATCGAGTTGGGCGTTGGGGCCGAAGAGGATGCCGTTGGGGTTGAGCAGAAAGAGGTTCGCCGTACCGTTGGCACGAAGGATGCCGTCGATGTGGGAAATCGAGTCGCCGGTGACGCGACCGAAGATATTGTCGAGACTCGCCCCATTATCGAAGAATGCCTCGAATCCCGCGGGCAGGTCAAAGCGATCGAAGCTGTGAAATAGATTGCGACCCGCTGCAGTTCCCCCATCGATCACAAATGTATTGCCCTCAAGGGTCGCGGTTGAATTAACTGGTAATGTGGCATCGGGAACAATTTGCCCGATCGCTGGAGTGCCCATCACCCACGCCACCGGCATGAGTCCGATAGCCCACAAGATGCGACTCGAGCATAGAGAAAAAGACGGATGGCTCATCGCTGCTCTCACCTCCGGGAATCTATTTTCCCTAAATCGATCTCGATCGAACATTGGGGCGATCGCATTTCCATCGGATGGGGCGTTGGATTGGGGATTTGGGCGATTAACTCGATAACACCATCGGCGCGACGCACCCATCCCGTGGCTTCGATGAGGGGTGGACTGGAATGGGGGATGGGGGTATTGACCGGTATGCTTGCCGAGGGATCTAACTCTCGCCAGCTACGGGAGTCCGACCAACTGGGCGCGTCCCGCACCGTAGTGGTGGGGTCCTCGGGTAACCCCCCTCGTCCGACGACGGTGAAGGTACTCCCAGCACTGGCCTCACAGCCGGAGAGGATGCGATCGCGACCGTCAAGGGGTCGATCGGGTAACTCAACTAATCCGTGACTGGGGTTGACTTCTGCGGTTTGAACGGTGACGATGCCATCAACCCCCAAACGAGAACTGGCGGTAATTTGACTGTTTGGGGATAGAAAGAGACCTTGGGTGGCAATTTGGATGTTGCCCCCCGCACCTTCAAAGGCATTGGCGTCGATCGAGCTACCTTCGAGTAAGGTTAGGGTATCGGCACTCAGGGTAATATTACCGCCATTACCGCCTCCGGTTTGGGCGGTTCCCGCTCGAGTGGAGATTTCACTACCGTTTCGCAGCACCAAAGAGTCCGCACCTTCGAGGATAATATTACCCCCCTGACCGAGGAAACTGGTCGCGGTCACATCTCCACCATCTAGAGATAGCTCGCCAGCGTCGAGGGTAACATTACCCGCATCTCCCAAGCCAAAAGAACTGACGCCAATTTGAGCGCCATCGTTAATCTCTAACCGAGGCGTGACGATGTTTACATCCCCCCCCCGTCCGGTGAAACCTAAAGAGAATGCATTGATATTACTGGGAATAATCTCGAACCCCGGTAGGTTCGCCCCAGGGATGGGAAAGGGTAACGAACCGGCCAGGAAGATCGATTCAGAAGCATTCACCGTTAAGTTCCCTGCCGGACCCGAACTCAAGGTGGTGGCCGATAAATTTCCGGCATTGCGCAGGCTCAGTCGTTGGGTATTGATGTTGAGATTGCCGCCACGTCCGGAACCCGATGTGGCAGTGGAGATAAAAGAGCCATCGATTTCCACCGATTCGATCGCCCGAATGGATAAATCCCCCGCATTTCCATCTCCCAAGGTTCCCGTCCCCACCAATCCTCCATTGGTGATTCGCAAACGTCCGGTTTCGAGGGTAATGTTTCCCGAGGTTCCCGCTTGAGTCGTGGCCGAGACGATCCCTTGAGGGGTATTGGCGAGGGCAAGGGTTCCCGATTGAAACGGCAGGAATACCGTCTCGATGACGCCCTCAAATCCGCTGCCGATTACCTCCAGGGAATCCGTTGCGCGAATGGTAATTTTTCCTCCGCTACCTTCACCGAGGGTGGAGGCATTGATTAACCCATTATCGAGTCGGACGTTGGTTCCGTGGAGTTCGATATTGCCCCCCGCACCGGAGTTATTGAAGGCGACAATTTGACCGCCATTGCGTAACTCGATCGAGTCGGCATCGACTTGGAGCATTCCGGCATCTCCGGAACCTTGATTGATAACGCCGAGAGATCCACCATCGAAAACATCGATTCTCGGTGCGTCGAGCTGTAGGCTACCGGAATTGCCCGACGGTTGCCCTGGGGTGTTAAAGGCTTGTTGGAAAGCCTCGCTGGCGGTAATCGCCGAGGAGGAAATGGTACTTTCGGAGTTCGACCCCATGCCCCCCACTTCGATCGCCTCTCCTGCCCGAACGCTGACGCTGCCGGCATCCCCTTCACCAAAAGTATTGCTATTAATCTGAGCGCCCCCCCGTACGGAAATGCGATCGGCGATCGCGGTAATGTTGCCACCCCGACCGTTAACCGTGGACGCACCGATAATCCCCTCGCCATCGAGTTCGATGGAACCCGTACGAATGTGAAGGTTACCCGAATCTCCCACCCCCGTACCCCGCACGCCAATTTCTCCCCCATCCATCACCCGCAACTGCTCCGTTTCAATCTGCAAATCTCCAGCAGCTCCCGTCCCGCTCGTATTCGACTCGATACTGCTGGGGAGGATGCCATCGCCGATGATGCCGAAAGACACCGATTCTACCGTCGGATCGACGCCCGTCGCAAAACCGACGACCTCCACGGATTCGGTGGCTTCGACGGTTAAATTGCCCGCACGACCCCCACTGCCGGTAGCCGCAGAGATTTGCGCCCCGTCTCGGACGCTCAGTCGCCGTGTTGTCACATCTAGATTTCCAGCCGTTGCATTTCCTTCGAGTCCGGGTACGGTGAGTAAGGATGCAGAGGTATACAAGCCACTGACAAAGACACCATCGGGGGATAGACCGCTCGCCTCCACGGACTCGGTCGCATTCACCCACAGGTTGCCCCCTTGCCCCCCTCCAGATGAAGAAGCCGAAACTTGCGCCCCATCACTTACCGCGAGACGATCGACCTCTAGGAGCAAATCGCCACCATTTCCTAATCCGAGGGTCGTACTGAATAACCCGGCAGGAACGGGCGCACCGGCTGGGGTACGGTGAAGTTCGACATCCGAGGCGCGAACGGTGAGATTTCCCCCTCTTCCAAAGCTATTAGCGGTGGGTGTCGTACTCAGAAGTGACCCGTCAAGTACCCTCAGCAACGGTGTCTCAACCGTTAGGTGACCGGCATTTCCCGATCCGGCGGTTCCCGTAACTCCCAGCGCTCCGTTGCTAAACTCGATGGTATCGGTGGCGGCAATGCTCAAATTGCCCCCGAGTCCGTCAACAAAGGTGGAGGTGAGGATGCTTGCCCCCCGGTTGACGCGGATACGATCGCCTCTGAGGGTCACATCTCCCGCTCTGCCACTGCCCAAACTCAAACTGAATAAACCATCGCCCAATACAAAGGGATCGAAGGTGCCGCCGAGCAACTCGCCGACGGTTGTTGAAGGGGTAGTCCCCGTTAGCTCGATGGTATTGGCCTCGATAGTCATGCCTCCAGATGCCCCCGCACCCAGGGTGGTGGTGGAGATCGAGGCGCGATCGCTCAATTGAAATCCATCGGCGCGAATCTCGATGCCGGCACCGTCGAAGTCCCCGAAGGTATTGGCGACTAAACGGGACCCCGAATCCATCGCCACGTTGCCGCCGCGCACGCTAATTCTCCCACCCCCCAGACCGCTAGCATCGATCGTGGCGCCGTTTGAGAAGCGGATGTCTCCGAAATGGGAAATCGCGTCATATCCAAAAACCCAACCGGCAGGGGTTGGGGTCAAACTCACCGTACCGGGACCGGCAACGCTGCCGAGGTGGATGTGACCGCCAAAGGTTGTTAGGTTGCCGCCATCGATGCGGGTGTCTCCTCCGATTAAAGCTAAAGTCGCTCCTGGGGAAACTTCCAGTCCCACTTCAGCGGAGAGGAGGTTTTCTCGAACGGGTAGGGAGAGCGAACTTGGGGCGCGAGAGCGATCGACGATTGCGCCGGGATTGGGACCCAATTGCAAACCCACCGGAACGCTAATCGTCAGTAGGGGCGACCTGTCGGGGTGGGTGGCACTCAAAATACTGCCGTCCTCAAACACCAAGCTCTCGGCCGTACTGGCGAAAAAAGACCCACCCAGATGGAGTTGGGCGTTGGTACCGAAGATTATACCGTTGGGGTTGAGTAAAAATAGATTCGCCTGACCGTTGGCGCGCAGGATGCCGTCAATTTCGGAAATCCCATCTCCAGTAACGCGACCGAAAATATTTTCGATGTTGGGGGCGTTGTTAAAAAAAGCCTCCCATCCCGTCGGTACGTCGAAACGATCGAAGCTGTGAAATAGGTTGCCCCCAGCGGTGGTGCCCCCATCGATGGTGAGCCGATTCCCCTCTGGTGTGACCACCGAATTGGCCGGCAGCGTCCCATCCGGTAGAATCTGAGCCACAACGGGTAAGGTCGCGACACTTGCCAGGGGCAACAAGAATATGGGAATAAAGTGATGACTCATGGTTGCTCGACCGCCAATCAATCGGATGGGTTACGGGTCTTACAGTGGG